>LJVB01000177.1:0-4006 GCA_001304215.1 Acidithiobacillales bacterium SM1_46
TGGCCCGAGGTGCAGGGCGATGCGCGAGCCGGACACCAGCCCGAGCCGCGTGGCCGTCACGTCCGCGAGTGCCACGGTCGCGGGC
Organism: Acidithiobacillales bacterium SM1_46; assembly: GCA_001304215.1. GTDB lineage: Bacteria > Pseudomonadota > Gammaproteobacteria > Acidiferrobacterales > Sulfurifustaceae > SM1-46. The sequence goes on from LJVB01000177.1 coordinate 86, forward strand.
TCGGTGAGCAGCCGGCTGGTTGTCGCGGGTTTCAGTCCGGCCAGATGGCTGCGCAAGCCCGCCTCGGCAAGCGGATCGACACCGAGTAGATGCAGGGTCTCGCCGTCGAGGCGCGCGTAGCCTTCGATCACCGGGGCCGCCATGCGCACACCAAGTTGCGTGCGCAGGCGCACATACAGCCGCTCATCGAGGCCGCCGGGCCCGCCGATGATCTGGTGGGTGGCGCGTCCCGTGACGGTTTCGCTCGACACCGCGAAGGCGCGCGCGGCAGCGTCGTTGGCCACATCGACGGATACGACCACCGCAACGCCGAGGGCAACGCCGATGACGGTCAGGAAGAACTGCCAGGGGTGACGCGCGAAATGCCGGGCGGTGGCAGTACCGACCAGCCGGCTCACCATACAACCTCGGCAGTCTGCGCCAGCAGGTGGCCGTCCTCCAGCGTCAGCACCCGGTCGGCGAAGCGTGTGACTTCTTTCGAGTGAGTGACGACAAGGAGCGTTTTGCCACGCGCGCGCAGCAGCCGGTTGAAGACCTCTAGCACGTTGCGACCGGTTTCGGCGTCGAGCGTGCCGGTCGGCTCATCGGCAAGCACCAGCGCCGGTTCATGCACCAGGGCGCGTGCGATTGCCACGCGCTGTTGCTCGCCGCCGGACAGCCGGTCGGGAAAGCTCGCCCCCCGTTCCGCGAGGCCCACCTCGGAAAGCAACTGCTGGGCGGCCGCGCGTGCCTTTTCCGGCTCCCAGCCGTTCAGCTCCAGCGGCAGCAACAGGTTCTCCTCGACGCTGAGCGTCGGGATCAGGTTGTAGGACTGGTAGACGAAGCCGATGTGCCGGCGCCGGAACAGCGTGCGCTCGCGCTCGGAGAGCCGAGTGAGCCGGGTTTGCGCGATGGTCACATCGCCGGCATCGGGGCGGTCGATGCCAGCGATAAGATTGAGCAGGGTGGACTTGCCTGATCCGCTGCGCCCGAGCAATGCCACGCACTCGCCGGCGTGAACCTCGAAGGCGATGTCATGCAATACCGCGCGCGTGCGCTCGCCCTCGGTGTAGGTGCGGCCAAGGCGGACCACCTGGAGCAGAACCGGTGCGGACATGGGGAGAGCATAAACGAGCCGAATGACAGCCCAAAGCCGATGGCGTGGAAATTCGCGCCGGGCGCCGCTAAAGTGGCACTGTCATGCCGACCATGGATGGCGCCTTTCCAAATCCCGCCGTGTTCATGCGTTGCCGCCGTGCGGCCACGCAGTGCCTCGTGGCGCTCACGCTGATCGCGCTCACGACCGGATGCCAGAGTGTCTACTACGGCACCATGGAGAAATTCGGCTACGAAAAGCGCGACCTGCTGGTCAGCAACGTGGAGGATGCGCGCGAGGCGCAGCAGGACGCCAAGAAGCAGTTCGAATCGGCGCTTGAGCAGTTCATCGCCGTGACGGATTACCAGGGTGGTGATCTGGAGAAGCAGTACCGCAAGCTGAAGGGCGAGTACGAAGACAGCCAGGCACAGGCTGACAAAGTGCGCAGCCGGATTGCCGACGTGGAGCGCGTGGCGAAGGATCTGTTCGCGGAATGGGAAGCCGAGCTCAAGCAGTACACCAGCGCGGAGTTGCGCCGCAACAGCCAGCGCCAGCTGCAGGACACCCGGGCGCGCTACCAGCAGATGATTGCGGCCATGAAGCGCGCCGAGCGCAAGCTCGATCCGGTGCTGAATGCATTTCACGACCGGGTGCTGTACCTGAAGCACAACCTGAATGCGCGGGCGATCGCGTCACTGCGAACCAATCGCAAGGCGATTGAATCCGACATCGCTAAACTAATCGGCGACATGAATCTCTCGATTGCCGAGGCCGATCGTTTCATTCAGGCGATGTCCGAGCAAAAGTAGTCAAACCAAAACAACCAGCGAGGGAGAGCGGGCGAGCCGTGGCGACGGGACCGCGTCAGCGACGGATCGGCCGCAAAACAACATGGGACAAGAAAGACGTCAGCACCAGAGGCACCTGATCAAGCTCAGAGCCGAAATTACCGTGCCGCAAATCGGCACGGTAACGGTTTACACGCAGGACCTGAGCCTGGGCGGCGCGTTCGTCGTATTGCCGCGGGACAAGTGCCCGCCACTCGGATCGATGGTCACTATCACGTTGCCCGGCACCCTCTGGGGTTCGAAGGAAACCACCTTCGTCGCGCGGGTGGTGCGCCAGACCGACCACGGCATGGGTCTGCAGTTCTTCGACTTCAACGCCGATTTCGGCGAGACCTGACCGGTCAGTCGGTTTTCGGGCTGGCCGGGAGGTAGCGGGCCTTCAGCAGCGCCTGCGCGTTGCGATAGGCAATGCGCTCGGAGACGTGCGGCGGCAGCTGCGCGAGCCACGCTCGGGTATACCGCAGGCCGAGCCCGAAGTAGTACCAGGATTCGCTGGAATATGCCCCGGTGCCGATCAGGAAACGGTCGGGATAGTGCAGAAACAGTTCCTCCCACGCCGGATCGAGCTTGCCCTCTGGCGCGACGTTGCGATGCGAAAGCTCCACCCACAGCGTGCGATGCTTCTTCAGCAGTTCTTCAACTTTGTTGGGCCGCACCGTCATGCCGGCGTGCGCCCACAGAATGCGTAATCGCGGGTCGAATGCGTAAAGATCCCTGACCGTATAGTCATCTGCATGCACGCTGAGCAGCAGGTTGTGCTCGATCGCCAGTTCCAGCAGGCGCGTAAGTACCGGCGTGAACGCCTGCCCCGGCGGAAGGTGAAACTCGCCGATGCCCTGGTAGCGCCCGGAGGCGAGCGCGTTTTCCATGTACGGAATAATCTCTGGCTTGTTGAACCAGTCGTCACGATCGTCGCGGTTGCGGTAAGGCACGAACAGGCGGTGCACCCGGCTGCTGTTGGCCTCCCAAAGCAGATCGGTGTTCTCGTTGGGGGTGCTCGAGACAAATGCCCCGACCACGTTGTGGCGCTCGAAGGCGTCGCTGATGGCGTTCACGCTGTAGACGCGTTTGACCTCGAGGTTGTAATGCATCTGCGCGTCGAAGATCGGCGGTTGCGGCGTCTCGCGTGGCCAGAACACCACTATCAGCAGGATCGGTGGTAGCACAACGAACGGTGACCACGCCCAGCGGCGCAGGGTCTTCATCAGGGGCGACTTGCTGGCGGTCATGGTGCGGGTTCGATGAACATGGTCCGATGGCTTCTTATACCGGTCAACCCTGCGCCTTTCCAGTCACCGGGGAATCGGGACGGCGGCGATGGCGGGCAGGCTAGGGCAGCACGCGGTACGGCCGCATCATCTCGTGGTCTTCATGTTCGAGGATATGGCAGTGCCAGACGTAAAGCCCCGGCAGGTCAAAACGGGCTATCACGCGCGTCACCTCGCCCGGACGCATGATAACGGTGTCTTTCCAGCCGCGTTCCCCGGCAGGGGGTGCCATGGCCGTGCCGGTCAGCCGTAGCGTGGCCGGTTTGCCGGCCTCAAACTTCTCGGCATCGTATTTCTGCCGGTCCAGTACCTGGAAGAAGACCATGTGCAGGTGCATCGGGTGCGCGTCCGGAGTGGCATTGACGACGCTCCAGATCTCAACATCGTTGCGCCGCGGCGTCTCGCTGATCGGCGCGTCCCAGCCGAGCGCCCCGTGCTCGACGGTACCGAGCATTGTCTTGATCCGCCCGAACTCATCCTTGATCTCGGCAAGCAGTAACTGGCGGACGCGGGCACGCAGCCCCGGCAGTTTCGCCAGCGGCGCGCGCAGGCTGGCGGGCAGCGTAGCGTCGGCGGTAGCGGACATTGGCTTGCTGACGCGGAACGCCATGACTTGCCCGGTCGTCGCAGGATCCACGGCGTGGCCGTTCGGGAACGGCGTCCGGGCGTCATTGCGCACAACGATGGTTTGTCCGGCCAGCTTGGGGTCGGCGAAATCGACGATCACATC
>LJVB01000177.1:4047-5395 GCA_001304215.1 Acidithiobacillales bacterium SM1_46
ATCCGAGCCGATCTGCTGAAATTCCTGTCCGGAGCTGAGTGTCAGTCGATAGAAGCGCGAGTTCGAGCCGTTCAACACGCGCAGCCGATACTTGCGCGGCTCGACCTCAAGTACCGGCCAGGCCTTGCCGTTTACCAGAATGGTATCGCCGAAGAACTCCGGCTCGATGGACGAACTCAGTTGTCCGGTGATGGGATCGCGCGGCAGGCGCTCCCCCGGCGCTGCCGCCGTCTTCTCCGCTTCTTCCGGCCGCTGCTCAAATTCGCCCTTGCCGCTTGTATAGAAGAGCGAGCCGTCGCGCCTGAAGGAGCGATCCTGGATGACGAGTGGGACGTCGTAGGCCGGTGCCGGGAGCCGGCCGTCGCGCTGCAAGCGTTGTTCGTTGTCGTCGCGAACGAGATAGAAGCCTGCGAGTCCGGCGTACACGTTGAGACGCGTGATGCCCATGGCATGATCGTGGTACCACAGGGTCGCCGCCTCCTGATCGTTCGGATAGTCGTAGACCTCGCGCGACCAAAGCGGGCCTTTCTCCCTGAACCCCGGCGAGAACCACGCTTCCGGGTAGCCATCGCTGTGATCGGGCACGTGCCCGCCGTGCAGATGCGTCACGGTGCGCACGAATGGCCGGCAATGCGAGTGCTGCTGCCTGGCATCCGGCCCGCAGTGCACCGTCGTGTCGACCGGTAACAGGTGCTTGTCTGGCAGGGCGTTCTCCCAGCGCACTTTCACCGGTTTGCCCGGTTGGCGGTTCGTGGCAAGCGTCGAATGCGCCACGATTGTCGGGCCGGGGTAGGTAGCGGTTCTGTTCGCTGCGCCGTATGCCCAGACCGTGGTGCGCAGCGGCTTGCGCGTTTCCGGATCGATCAGTCCAAGATCCTGTTGCACCTGCACCATTCGCACGTGATAGTAATCCGTGCCGGGATAGGTTGTGGTGTCGGGGACCAACACGTTGTCCATCGGGTTGGGGAGGGAATTGACGAACCTGGGCTGGAGCTTCGGATCAAGCCGCCCGCTGGCGGTCGGTTGCGGCTGGGCGCAGCCGGCAACGAGAACCGCGCCGATGATTACGGAAAGCAGGCAAAGCGGTGTGGAGCCGAGACAGCGTTGCGTCACCGTGTTTCCTCCAAAGACTTGCCTCGCCAGTATCGCGAGGTGCGCGGCATTTGGATTGTCGTCAGATTTCCACCCACGATTCAAGTCCTGCGCTCGCGCAGAAAATCCCTCAAAAAGCGCGCGGTATGCGAGCGGCGCCCAGCGCGCGCCAGTTGCCCGGGCCGACCTTGCGCAACGATACGGCCGCCCGCGGTGCCGCCTTCCGGGCCGAGATCGATCAGCCAGTCGGCCTCGG
>LJVB01000178.1 GCA_001304215.1 Acidithiobacillales bacterium SM1_46
TCCGCGACATGCATGACATCGAGCGCATGCTCGCGGCGGCCAAGTCACACAAGCACGCGGTCGTAATCGGGGGCGGACTGCTCGGGCTCGAGGCGGCCAATGGCCTGATGAAGCAGGGCATGGCGGTCACAATCGTGCATCTTCTCGACACGCTGATGGAGAAGCAGCTCGACAAGCCGGCCGCGGCGTTCCTCAAGCGCTCGCTCGAGGAGCGCGGATTGACCTTCCTCATGCCAGCGCAGACCGAGGCGATCCTAGGGGATACGCAGGTGCGCGCGGTGCGCTTCAAGGACGGAACCGAAATCGCCGCCGATTTGGTGGTGATGGCGGTGGGCATTCGGCCCAATTTCACGCTCGCCAGGAGTGCCGGCATCCACTGCGATCGCGGAATTGTAGTCAACGACACGCTGCAAACCTACGACCCGCGCATCTACGCCGTCGGCGAATGCGTGCAGCATCGCGGCCAGACCTACGGGTTGGTGGCGCCGCTCTTCGAGCAGGCCAAGGTCTGCGCCAACCATCTGGCCGAGCTCGGTTTCGCGCGTTATGAAGGTTCGGTAACTTCCACCAAACTCAAGGTCACCGGCATTGATCTGTTCTCGGCAGGCGAATTCCAGGGCGGCGAGGGCTGCGAGGAGATTGTTCTAAAGGACGCGGGCCGCGGCGTTTACAAGAAGGTGGTGCTGAAGGACGACCGCGTGCAGGGCGCGGTGATGTATGGCGACACCATGGATGGCAGCTGGTACTTCCAGCTGATGCGCGAGGGTACCGATGTCGCGAACCTGCGCGACAAGCTGCTGTTCGGGCAGGCGCACCTTGGCGACTCCGGGCACGGTGACATCAAGACGCGCGTCGCGGGAATGCCGGATGAAACCGAAATCTGCGGCTGCAATGGCGTGTGCAAGGGTACGATCGTGCAGGCCATCACCGAAAAGAAGTTATTCACGCTGGAAGAAGTGCGCGCGCACACCAAGGCCTCGAGTTCCTGCGGCTCCTGCACGGGTCTTGTGGAAGCGCTGCTTGCCTCCACGCTCGGCGGAGACTACTCGACGACTCCGAAGAAGAAGCCGCTTTGTCCCTGCACCGAGCACAGCCATGACGAGATTCGCGCGGCCATTCGCGAGCAGAAACTGAAGAGCATTCGTGCCGTCATGGACATGCTGGCGTGGAAGACGCCGGACGGCTGCAACAAGTGCCGTCCGGCTCTGAACTTCTATCTGTTGGTGGCGTGGCCCGGAGAGTACGTGGACGACAACCAGTCGCGCTTCATCAACGAGCGCGTGCACGCCAATATCCAGAAAGACGGCACCTATTCGGTGGTGCCGCGAATCTGGGGCGGCGAGACCACGCCGGCCGAGCTGCGTGCGCTTGCGGAAATTGCCGAAAAGTATGAGGTCCCGACGGTGCATATTACTGGCGGCCAGCGCATCGACTTTTTGGGCGTGCCGAAGGAGACGCTGCCTGCAATGTGGGGCGACCTGAGCCGTGCCGGGTTCGTCTCCGGCCATGCCTACGGAAAGGCGATTCGCACGGTCAAGACCTGTGTCGGCAAGAACTGGTGCCGGTTTGGCACCCAGGACTCAACCACCATGGGCATTCAACTGGAAAGGATGGCGTGGGGTTCGTGGACACCGCACAAATTCAAACTCGCGGTGTCCGGCTGCCCGCGCAACTGCGCAGAGGCCACGATCAAGGACTTCGGCGTTGTGTGTGTCGATTCCGGCTACGAGCTGCATGTCGGCGGCAACGGTGGCGTGAAAGTGCGCGCCACCGACTTCCTGTGCGCGGTGAAGACGCCCGAAGAAGTGCTGGAGTATTGTGCCGCGTTCCTGCAGGTCTACCGAGAGGAGGCGCGCTACCTCGAGCGCACTGCGCCCTGGGTGGAGCGCGTGGGCCTCGCATATGTAAAGAGCCGGGTGGTCGAAGATGAGGTCGGTCGCAAGGCGCTGGCGCAACGCTTTCGTCACTCCCAGGTATTCGCGCAGGTGGATCCCTGGGCGGAACGGGCGAAGGGGGCCGACCAGCACGAATTCATCCCGATCGCGCAAATCGCCTGAACCGAGGAACAAGCATGAGCAGCATGAATGCAGTGAAGCAACAGGCGCCGTCCGGCTGGATCGAAATCGGCGCGCTCGACGATATCCCCCGCCAGGGCGCGCGCGTGGTGCGCGCGAACGGCGGCGACATCGCGGTTTTTCGTACGCTGGAGGACGAGGTGTTCGCGCTGCGCGACCGATACCGGCATGGCTGTCGCTCCGGACGAGGGTTGCGCCGCGCGCTTCCCGGTGCGAGTGGAGGCCGGGCGAATTTGGCTTGCTCTGATGCCGGGCGAGGGTGAGTCCGGCGACTAGCGGAAACGGAACAGCTTCTTCACCATGGGCGCGATCGAGAGACGCACCACCTGTCCGTACTGTGGGGTCGGTTGCGGGGTGATTGCTTCGGTTGCCGACAATGGTTCGGTGGCGGTGCGTGGCGATCCCGATCACCCGGCGAATCTTGGCCGGTTGTGCTCCAAGGGTTCGGCGCTCGCCGATACGCTGGATCTCTCCTCCCGGTTATTGCAACCCGAGGTCGGTGGCAAGCACGTCAGCTGGAACCACGCGCTCGACGCCGTCGCGCTGGGCTTCCAGCGCGTGATTGACCAGCACGGGCCGAACGCCGTGGCATTCTATGTCTCCGGCCAGTTGCTCACCGAGGATTACTACGTCGCCAATAAGCTCATGAAGGGCTTTATCGGCTCTGCCAATATCGATACCAACTCACGCCTATGTATGGCCTCTGCCGTCGCCGGTCACAAGCGCGCTTTCGGATCCGACACCGTGCCCGGCTGTTACGAGGACTTCGAGCGCGCGAAGCTCGTGGTGTTGGTCGGCTCGAATACCGCCTGGTGTCATCCGGTTCTCTATCAACGCCTGCTACAGGCGAAGAAAGATCATCCGGATCTTTCGATCGTCGTCATCGATCCGCGCCGCACCGCAACGGTCGAGGGTGCCGATTTGCACTTGCCGATTCGTCCCGGCGCCGATGCGGCGCTATTCAATGGCTTACTCGTCTACCTGTCGGCGCACGACGAAGTAAATCCACAGTTTGTCGAGCGCCATACTGACGGGCTCGAAGACGCGCTGGAGGCGGCACATGCAAGCAGCCCGGATATTGCAACCGTTGGCGAGCGCTGCGGGCTCGCGGCCGCGGATGTCGCCCGTTTCTACGAACTCTTTGCCCGTACCGAGCGCGTAGTGACGGTTTTTTCGCAGGGCGTCAACCAGTCCTCGAGCGGCACCGACAAGGTCAACAGCATCGTCAACTGCCATCTTGCCACCGGACGCATCGGGCGGCCCGGCATGGGGCCGTTTTCGGTCACCGGCCAGCCGAACGCCATGGGTGGTCGCGAAGTGGGAGGGCTTGCCAATCAGCTTGCCGCACATCTCGAGCTCGATTATCCGGGGCATCGGGCGCTCGTGAAGGATTTCTGGAAGGCGCCGACGATCGCATCTGAACCGGGCTTGAAGGCGGTGGATCTGTTTCGCGCGGTCGAGGCGGGCACAATCAAGGCGCTCTGGATCATGGCGACCAATCCGGCGGTGAGTGTGCCGGATGCCGGGCAGGTACATCGCGCCTTGGCGCGGTGCGAGTTCGTTGTGGTATCGGATTGCGTGCGCCATACCGACACTGCGAAGTACGGGCACGTCCTTTTGCCGGCGTCCGCTTGGGGCGAGAAAGAGGGCACTGTCACCAACTCGGAGCGGCGTATTTCTCGTCAGCGGGCGTTCATGCCCCCGTCCGGCGAAGTGCGGCCCGATTGGTGGATCATTACGGAAGTGGCGCGGCGAATGGGGTTTGAAAATGCGTTCGCGTATCAGTCTGCGGCAGAAATATTTCGGGAGCACGCCGCGCTGTCTGGTCACGCCAACGAGGGCACGCGCGATTTCGATCTTTCCGGCCTTGCGGCCCTGAGCGACGCAGAATACGCAGATCTTGTGCCGTTACAGTGGCCAGTGACCCGCGAACGCCCGCACGGTACAGCGCGTCTGTTCGGAGACGGCAATTTCTACACGCCCGACAGTCGCGCGCGCTTTATCCCGATTGCGCCGCGTGAACCCGCCCATGCCACCAGCTGCGACTACCCACTGGCGCTCAACACCGGGCGCGTGCGCGACCATTGGCATACCTTGACGCGTACCGGACTCTCGGCCCGACTTTCCGCACATTTCGTCGAGCCTTATATCGAAGTGCATCCGGACGATGCGGCGCCACTTGGTCTCGTCGATGGATCGCTTGCCCGCGCCGAGTCACGGTGGGGAACTGCCGCCGGGCGTGTACGGGTGACGGACTCAGTCCGCCGCGGCACGCTGTTCGCACCGATGCACTGGAGCGACCAGTTCTCGAGTGCCGGCGCGATTGATCGGGTTGTGAACCCGGCAACTGATCCGGTTTCAGGTGAGCCGGAATTCAAGCACACCCCGGTGCGGTTGGTACCAATGAAAGCAGCATGGCATGGGTTTCTGCTCTCGCGCCGGCAACTTCCGCAACACAATGCCTCGTACTGGGCTTGTGCGCGCGGGCAAGGTCTGTGGCGTTATGAGCTTGCCGGCAATGATCTTCCGAAGGACTGGGCAACTGCCGCACGCGCGGTCCTGTGCGCACAAGACGACAAGGTCGAGTGGATAGAATACTTCGACAATGCCGCGCGCCGTTACCGTGCCGCGCGTCTCACCAGGGGCAAGCTCGAAAGTTGCATCTTTATTGGCCCCAGTCCCCAGCTGCCGCCACGGGACTGGCTGGTGTCCCTTTTTGGGCTGGAAAGTCTCGACGCTGCGACCCGTGCTGGCATACTCGCGGGCGTTCCTCCGAAAGGGCAGAAGGAGATGGGGAGACAGGTATGTGCGTGCTTCGGCGTAGGAGAGGCGACGATCTGTGACGCCATTCGCGCGGGCTGCGGGAGTGTCGAGGCGCTTGGCGCGCGGCTCAAGGCCGGAACCAACTGTGGTTCATGCGTGCCGGAACTGAAGGTGCTGCTCGCCCAGCAAGGGCAACAGCAACAGATTGCGTAACGATCTGACCCAGCCGCTGGTGTAGCCGGTCGGCTGCTTTGAGACAGAGACCAGTTTATGGCACGCCGCCTCGGCCTTGGCGGGCAATACGCTGTTTATGGGGATGTTTGCCGTGAGCGGGTGTACCGCCGTTATTCGCAGGCCGCCGCGTAACCGCCGCGATCTGCCGGTTGTCAGGCTGCGAACTACCGGGTTGGGCATGTCCGGCGGTTCGCAGCTAGACTCGGCAGCGGATTCTCAACCGCAGTCACAGGAGCAGTGAAAGATGAACAAGAGAGTGTATTCGGCCGCCGTCGGTGCGGCACTGTTGTTGTTGGCCAGTACGGCGCACGCGGCCGGTGCCGGATTGTATGTCGGTGTCGGGGCAGGCAGGGGTGTCATTGCCGATGCCACCACGGCGCAGGTCGATATGGACTCGAACGTTTTCTATTCCGGGCTGGTGGGATATCGCATTGGCGTGGTTCCACTATTCGATTTTGCGATCGAGGGTCAATACACCGACTTCGGTGACTTCAAGCCCAAGAACAGCGCAATCAATGCGCAAGCCGATGCATCGGCGTTCGCAGCCAATCTCCTGGCGATCCTGCCGATCGGCCCAATCGATTTCTATGCCAAGGCGGGTGCTGCCAAGCTGAGCTTTGAATCGACGGTCAGTGGCACCACGACCAAGAACGACAGCACGAATCCGATGTATGGATTAGGTATAGGCTTTCGGGTGCCGTACGTCGGGGTGCGATTGCAGGCCGACTACCTCGACACCGACAAGGAGGTCGGGAAAAGCCTGCTAATGTACTCGGCGATAGCCACCTTTACCTTCTAGGGATCGCGTCGGCACAAGCCGATTGGTATCCCTGGGTCCGGATCGGGCTCAGGGAATTCGGCTGTGCACGGCGATGCGGTTGCGCTTGCTGTCCCAGAGTTGCCGGCGGCGCCGTACTCGCCGACGCTCTTCTTCGGGAACAGCAGCTTGCCACCGTCCTCGGCAAGACGGCACCACGTGGTATTGATGTCCGCAGTGCGGAGCCACACCTGGCCCCGG
>LJVB01000054.1 GCA_001304215.1 Acidithiobacillales bacterium SM1_46
AGCCACAAGCAATACGCCGTGTCTCACCCCCTTGCCGCCACTCGCGGCGGCAAGGGTGCTTCTCCCCCCTACTCGAACAATCGCTGCCACCAACTCTTGCCGGAACCCTCGGCGTGTGCCGGGACGCACGGCGAATTTGCCGTGGGTGCCGAGCCACGATAGAACGGTAGCTCGAGCGCACCAGCGCAATCAGCGTTAGCGCGCAGCCCATTGGCCGGATCGATCCACACGATCTCGATCTGTTCCGGCACGGGCGGCACGAGTGGCTCATTCGGGATTGCAGCCATCAGCTCGCCCCACACCGTCATGGCTCCACTCGCGCCGGTCAGTGCTGCGGGATGGTTGTCGTCGTAGCCAACCCAGACGACCGCAAGGCGATCACCACTAAAGCCGGCAAACCAGCTGTCGCGCAACTCATCGGTGGTGCCGGTCTTGCCAGCGACGGCAAGCGTGTCCGGGAGATAGCGTCGCAACCCTTGCGCAGTCCCCTCGCGCACCACGTCCTGCATGGCGGCAGTGAGGAGATACACCGGCTCAGGTTCGAACGCCTTTTCCACCCGTAGGCCATAGCGCTGCAATGGCTTGCCGTCCGCAGTCAGCACCTCGCGCACCGCGCGCGGTGGCGTGCGGAAGCCACCGCTCGCGATGGTCTGGTACATCTGCGTCACCTCCAGCGGCGAGAGTTCCACCGCGCCGAGCAGGCTGGACGCGTACGGCGAGAGTTCGCGCGCTATACCGAGTGCGTGCACGGTGCGGTGCACCTCTGGCACACCAAGCGTGATACCGAGGCGCGCCGTTGCCTGATTGTAGGATTGCGCCAAAGCGGTGCGTAGTGGCACTTCGCCGTGACTCGTCTTGTCGTAGTTCTGTGGCTCCCAGTCCGGTGCCCCTCGACTCTTCCATACCAACGGACTGTCGTCGAGCCGGGTGGCGAGTGTATAGACGTCTGGGCGCGCGAGCGCGGTGAGGAAGATCGCCGGCTTCAGCAACGAACCAACCGGACGTTCGGCATCGAGTGCGCGGTTGAAACCCTCGTAGAGCGGGTCGCGTCCGCCGACCAGCGCCATGACCTCGCCGCTCTGGGTACTGGTAACCACTACCGCGCCCTCAAGCGTCCGCTCGCGAGAGCGAGATCGATCGAGCGCGGCCAGTCGTCCGCTGAGCGCCGCTTCCGCGGCACGCTGGATGAGCGGATCAAGCGTGGTGAACACCAACAGACCCTCGGAGCGCAGATCCTCTTCGTGGTAATCGCGCTTCAGATGCCGGCGCACCAGATCCAGAAATGCCGGATGCGGAGAAGTGCCGAGCGAGGGCTTGGCAACCACGCCCAGCGGCGTGGCGCGCGCTGCCTGGAAGCGGGCATCATCAATCGCCGTCTGCCTGTGCATCTCGGCCAGCACCAGATCGCGCCGTGCGAGCGCCCTGTCTGGGTGGCGGTGCGGATTGTAAAGACCCGGCCCCTTGACCATGCCCACGAGCAGTGCGGACTCGGGGAGCGTCAGCTCCTTGATCGGCTTATTGAAATAGAAGTGCGCCGCGAGTCCCACGCCGTGGATGGCACGGTTGCGATCCTGTCCGAGATAGATCTCGTTCAGGTATGTCTCGAGAATCTCGTTCTTCTCGTAGTGCAATTCAAGCAGCACCGCCATGATGATTTCGGTGAATTTGCGCCGCAGCGTGCGTTCCGGACTGAGAAAGAAGTTCTTGACCAGCTGCTGCGTGAGTGTGCTGCCGCCTTGCACACCGCGCCCCGAAACCGTGGAGACAAAAGCACGTGCCAATCCGCGGGGGTCAATGCCATGATGCGAGAAGAATTTGCGATCTTCGATCGCCACCAGTGCTTCCACGAGGTGGGGCGGGATTTCGTCGAGACGCACCAGCAGCCGATCCTCATTGTGCGCGGGATAGATGCCGCCGATACGCATCGGATCGAGCCGCGCCAGCGCCAGATTGTGCGCGCCGGAATCGCGCAGAGCGCTCACGCGGCCATCGCGAAAATCCACACGCAGGTCCTGCGCGGCCTGCGGCCCGTCCCAGAAATTGAAAGCGCGGGTGACAAGCCGGAACTCGTCGCCGTGCTGCTCATAGCGCGCCGGTTCGGCGCCCCGCAGACCCTCGTGATAACCGAGCAGCTTCAGTTCGCGTGCGAGCGCGTCGGGGTCGATTCGCGCACCGGGATAGAGCTCGAGCGCGCGTGCGTACACGCGTGCCGGCAAGGCAAAGCGCCGGCCCTCAAAAGCGTGGCGCACCTCAAAGTCGAGATACAGCGCGAAACCGACCACCGCCAGCGCCACAATGAGCAACGCCACGCGCACACGCCGCCATGTAAACAGGCGGCGCCATGGGACATGGGCAAAGGGTCTGGGCAGGCGCATCAGGGGAGCACACCGTGCCGGCGGGCGCGGGCGTCCGCCAGTTTATACGCAACCAACGGTCGAATCAGTGCTTGGGCGCGGAAAGCTCGGCGATGATCGCCTCGACCGTCTGCGGTTCCATGTCAAAGCCAAGCTCCGACCCCGGGTTGAGCGCGATGCCGTAGCCACTGCCCATCTTCTCCAGGACCCAGGTGAACTCGGCAAGCAGCCCGCCGCCATAGCCCGGGTAGTCCTTGGTGAAGTCCTTGGCACGCTCCGGGCTCGAAAATAGCACCAGGATCGGCGTGCCGTCCTCGGCTGTGAGCACCAACGGCTGGGCGCGGTTGGAGCGTTGCACATTCAGTACCGCAGCCTTCTCCTCCTCGACCGGCATGAAAACCTGGGACTGCAGTAGCGTGTTGAGTAAGTCTTCGCTGGTGATCTCACCAGTCTGGGCCGCAGCGAGCTGCTTTTCGAGTTCGTTACGGGCTTCAGTGGTTTCAGTCATGACGGCGCTCGGCAAGAAAACAGATAGGTTCATGCTGGGGGAGATCGCCAATGATTTCAACCCCACCAGACGGTGATCGAGCGGAAACTACGGACCCTTGATCAGGAATAGCGAAAGCGCGGGCCAGTACGTAATGATCAGCACCGATCCAAGAAGGATAAAGAAGTAAGGCAGCGAAGCGGCCACGAGTTCCGCGAGCGAACGCTGGAAGCGGTAGCTTGCAATGAACAGGTTCATGCCGACCGGTGGCGTGAAATAGCCGATCTGCATGTTCGCGAGGAAGACAATGCCGAGATGTACCGGGTGAATGCCGAAGGCGACTGCGATCGGCAGAATCAGCGGCACAATCAGCACCAGTGCCGAGAAGATATCGAGCACCATGCCGAGCACAATCAGAAATATGTTGAGCAACAGCAGGAAGGTAAGTCGATCATCAACATGCGCGCGCACCCACTCGAACAAGTGCATGGGCACCTCGGCATCGATCAGCCAGTTGGTCGAGGCGAGCGCCACACCGAGAATAATCAGTACACCGCCCACCACCACCATCGACTCGCGCATGATGCGTGGCAGATCGCGTAGCGGGATCTCACGATAGACCAGCACCTCGATGATCAGCACGTATAGCACCGAGACCGCGGCCGCCTCGGAGGCGGCGAACAGACCGCTGTAGATGCCCCCCAGCACGATTACCGGCAGCGGCAACTCCCAAATCGCCTCGCGCAGTGCACCAAGAGCCTCGCCCCACGAAAAGGCCATCCGGCGTCGCGGGACGTGCCAACCGGCCCATATTCCGTAGAGGGAGAGCATTGCCAGCATCAGTAGACCTGGCAACAGGCCGGCGAGAAACATGTCGTCAATCGAGATCGGCTGGCCAAGATTCAGCTGCTGGGCAATGACCCCGTAGATAATCAGCACGATCGACGGCGGAAACAGCAGGCCGAGACTGCCGGATGAGGTCAACAGACCCAGACTGAAACGTTCTTGGTAACCGCCCTCCTTGAGCGCCGGGTAAAGCAGTGCCCCGATAGCGATGATGGTGACGCCCGACGCACCCGTCAGGGCCGTAAATATGGCGCAAGCGAACAGCGCCACGATTGCGAGACCACCGGGCAACCAGCCGAGAAACGCCTCGGTGAGCCGCACCAACCGGTGCGAGGCGCGGCTTTCGGACAGTAGAAACCCGGTGAAGGTAAACAGCGGAATCGCGACCAACACCGGATTATCAACCATGCGATAGAGTTCAATCGCGACGACGGAAAGATCAATGTCCGACGAATAGAATCCGAGCAATGCGAGTGCGGCGATCACCGCGAATAGCGGCATGCCGAGCACGGCCAATGCCAGCAATCCCAACGCAGCGAGGATCACGCCGCGCGCCCCAGCAGCTCCCGTGCGCTGTCGAGGCTGTGCAGCGCGTAGCGCACGCCCATTACCAGAAACGCGATCGGAATGATGATTTCACATACCCAGGCCGGCACGGCTGCGAAGGCCATTGTCCGGGCCACATAATCGGCGAACACGAAGCGCAATGACACCCACGTCACCACGAGGCAGACCACCGCTGCGGCGAGATCCGTCACTACACGCGCACCCAACTTCCAGTGCGGATTCATGAAATGCGCTAGTGCACTGATGACGATGTGGCGGTCAAGCCGCGCCGCCACCATCGCGCCGATCAACCCGGCCCAAAGTACCAGCACCCGCACGAGCGGGTCCGACCAAAGGATTCCGGTGTCGAAGAAATTGCGCAGTCCGATTTGCAGGACCGCAAACAGAATCATGCCGCCCAGAACGAGCACGAGGACAGTGTCCTCGATCCGGTTCATGATCCACCGCAGCCGCGCCAGCATGGCGCTCAGCGTGCAGCCTTTTGCTTGCCGCGAAAGTCGTTCAAGTGGCCCAGCAGCGTCTTAAGCATTGCTTCGCTGTAGGCGCCACTGCGGGCGAGATTCTCCCGCGCCTTTCGCGCGACGTCCTTCCACTGTGCCAGGCCCTGTGGCGAAATGGCGACAAACTCCAACCCCTCATGGCGCAGGGCGTCGCGCGCGCCGCGATCGTCCGCGCGATTCTTAACATCCATGTCCTTCATCGCCTTGCCCATGATTTCGCGCACTACCGCCTGGTCCGCGGAGTTCAATCGGCTGAAAGTGCGCTTGTCGACAACGACAATGCCGTAAAGATAGAGCAGTGGCGTGTCGGTAGCGTACTTGAGCTTGGTGTACCACTGCAGCGCGACTGCGCCGACCGGCGACGAGCCCATGGTATCGATCATTCCGCTCTGCAGTCCGGTCATTACGTCAGAAAGCGGCAGCATCACCGGCGATAGGCCGGCGGCCTCGAACATGGCCCGTGTGATCGGATCGTTGGGTGGAATCCAGACCTTGCGACCCTTCATGTCATCTACGCTACGCACGGGATCGGTGGCGAACACCAGCGCGAAGCCACCATCGCCAATACCGAATCCAATGAAACCGTTCTTCTCGAGCCCCTGCAGGATTAGCGCATCCATGCGGGCGCGCACATAGTCGACTTCCGCAAAGGAATTGAACAACAGCGGCAGACTGTAGATTTGCGTGTCGGGATACACGGCGCCGAGACTGCCACCCGTGAGCATGCCGCCATGCAGCTGGCCGGCCCGGATCTTGCGCAGTACGGCCTCGTCGTTGCCCATCACACCGCCGGGATAGAACTTGAACTGCACGCGCCCCTCGGTGCGACTGGCTACCTCATCGGCTGCGGCGCGGATGCGCGTCATCCAGTAGGTGCCATCCGGAACAATGGTAGCCACCTTGAAGGTGGTCGTGGCCGCGACGGCATTGCCGCCTATCAGCAATCCGCATAGCGCGGCGACAAATTTTGATATCCGCGTCATGTCCTCTCCTGAAGTTACTCCGGCTAGAAATACTTGTCTGCGCTGGCGAGCAAATCGCGCGCGCGCCCTTGAGCGAGCGTGTTCATCAGCGTCAGTCCTGAAACGTGCGGATCAGCTGCAAGCACCTCTTTCAGCAATCGATCGTGCAGAGCGCGATCGAACCGGGGACGTGCAAAGTACTCCGCGTACATGACCTTCGCCGTCAGGTTACGTCCCACGGAAATATCGATTGCAGCTTGAAAGTAGGCTCGCGCGACTTCCGGCTTGCCACCGGAGACGGCTGGTATCAGGCTCTCCAATACGCCGAGATAGAGTTGCACACCACCATTGTCGTGCTCGGGATCAAGTTTCGCGACGCGCTCCAAGACAAGTTTTACCTTTGGGAGCTCGGCAATCGCGGTCCAGTTGGAGCTGCGCGCCTGAATCCAGCCAAGCCATGCGACTGCGTACCCATAGAGCAAGTTGGTATGACTGGGCTTTGCCTTGAACTTGCTCAGCGGCGCAGCCATCGCATCGTAAGGGGCGTCGCGCAGGCTGCATGCCACATCGCTAAAGGCGCACAGTGCGCGCTCGGCATAGCGGCGTGCAACCCTGGTCATGCTTTGCACGCGCGCGGGCTCAGACGTGAACGCCGAGGCATAGGCGCCATAAAGACGCGCGCCGGCGAGTAGCAGCTCAACGTTCTCGGGATCGTCGGCGATCAGTCCGTCAACCAGCAACAGATACGCCGGTGCACCCTCGGCAACGAGCTGCGGATCGTCCTGGTCGAGCACGGCATTGCCGACGCGCGCCATCAGCACCTCGCCGGGGCTTGCGCAGGCACCGAGACCTGCGACCGCGGCAAAGATCAATATTGCCGTGATCCAAAAGCGGCTCTCTTTGTGCTGGCTGAACAGGGCGGGACTCCGGACGGATACGCAGGAACGGAACTTCGTCAGGGCGCAATAGAAACGGAAAAGCGCAGGCCCGTCAATAATTCCGGTCGGACCCGAACCCTCGGGCAGATGAGCGCCGAACCCTGCTTCAGAAACGGCGACGAGACGCGTCGCCTCATGCGCGCCTCATTCGCCTGGCGCACGGCGTTTGCCACCAGATGCCCGATTGGCATGGCCCGCAACCAAACCTTCAAAGAAGTGGCGCGCGTTGGTGCCAAGCGTACGCGTGCGGTAACCGCCTTCTTGCACGATCAGGGTCGGAATGTTCAGGGCACCGATTAACTCGCCATTGGCCTCGAAATCCGCGCCAGCCAGCGACCAGGTGCCGGTCGGATCTGACTTGGCCGTGTCGAGACCAAGGCACAGCACCAGATAGCGCGGATCGAACTCTCGTATCCGCGCGAGCGCCTTTTTCAGGGTTGCCCGATAGCGTTCGGCAGTCGCATGTTCGGGCAACGGATAGTTCGCGTTGAAGCCGCGACCGGCGCCAGCACCCATTTCGTCGTCGAAACCACTGAAGTGCGGATAGTTGAAATCCGGGTCACCGTGGATCGAAAGCGTGAGCACGTCTGCCCGCTCATAGAAGATGTTCTCCGTGCCATTGCCGTGATGAAAATCGATATCGAGGACGGCTACGCGTCCGATGGCACTCAGAAAATGCGCTGCCACCGCAGCCGAATTGAAATAACAGAAACCTCCGAACGCGCGGCGCTCCGCATGATGGCCCGGTGGCCGTACCAGCGCGTAGGCAAAGTGAAAACCATCGAGCAGCGACTGCGCACCGGTCATCGTACAGTTAACCGCGCCGCGGGCCGCAAGATAGGCGTTTCGGCTCAAGGGCGTGAAGGGATCGATGCAATAGTAGCCGGCACGCTGCGGCAACCGTTTCGGGGGACGCGTCGCGTTACGTATTGGAAAGACCTCCGGGTAGATTGCCCGGTTAGCCGGCAATCCCGCGCAGGCGCGGCGCAGGTAGTTCACAAAGTCCTTGTCATGCACCGCCGTGATATGGCGTTCCGGAAAAAGTTTGGGGGGCATACGCCGAAACAACCTGGTCCGATTCAGTGCACTGAGGATGGTCGACAGGCGCACGGGTGCTTCCAGGTAGCCGCGCTCGCGCACATGGTGAATTTGGTGGCCCGTGTTCACGATCAGCGCGACTGACCGGGCGGTCGATAACGCTGCGA
This sequence comes from Acidithiobacillales bacterium SM1_46, assembly GCA_001304215.1. Taxonomy (GTDB): domain Bacteria; phylum Pseudomonadota; class Gammaproteobacteria; order Acidiferrobacterales; family Sulfurifustaceae; genus SM1-46. Next base: position 7,860 of record LJVB01000054.1, read on the forward strand.
CAGGGCGTGCCCGGCGGCGAAAATACCTTGGCGTCCGCAGCTCGATTGGATCATCGACAAACGAATTGGCTATCCGGGCAATATGGGCTGGCGTGAACAGCTCACCATACTTGCGCTCGAGCACCGCCGTGGCCACGCGCCGCACGCGCTCGCGGCGCAGGGTCACACGATGACCGAGGCCGTCGAATACGAGAAAGAACAGGTTCTCATCGCCCGGCTTCACCGGTGTCGCATAATCATTGTTGATGATCGGGCGGGCCCCGTAGCGTTCATAGAAGCGAATGCGCGCGATATTTTGCTTGAGCTCTTTCGGATCGCGCACGAGTGCCGGTTCGTCTACCTTGCACTCAAAGAAGAGCCCGATCGCGCGCAGCGATGCGGCCTCTTCGCGCGACCGTTCGTACAACGCCGCCCCTATTCCGCCACCAGTGCGAGTCGGCGCGGCCGAGAGCAACTCCAGATAGCAGATGTCGAGATCCGGCATGTGCAGCACCAGCGCGAAACCCTTGACGCGCCCAGGCGTGTCCTCGGCAACAAACAGGATGGTGCGGTATCGGTAACGCAACGGGTCGTGCAGCTGCCTGGGCAGCTTGTCGAGATCAGCTTGCGGGATGCGCGAGAACTGTGCGCGCATGATTTCTACCACTTGGCGAATGGCCTCGCGATTGGCCGGCGAAATATCGTCTTCGATCTTGCGAATCCGAAACATGACAGTGCGCGCTGTGTCCGGGAGGCGACCTATTGTACGGGAAAGATTCCCCGCTCTGCTGAGCAATCTCCGGTTCACCGCCAGCATCGTGCCACTGGCGGTGCACGTACTCCGTGGAAGCTAGCCCGGTAGCGGGCAACAACGAGGGTGGTGGGTTGGTCCTACATTTCCGGCACGCCGGCACCAGACGGTTTTTCCTTTTCCGGAATCTCGGTCATGGTCGCCTCGGTAAGCAGTAGTACGCTCGCCACTGACACGGCGTTTTCGAGCGCGATGCGCACCACCTTGGTGGGGTCGATAATGCCTGCCTGCACCAAATCGACGTACTCCTGGCGTGCGGCATCGAAACCAAGATTGCCCTCGCTGGTCAGCATGCGGTTCACCACCACGCCGCCGTCGACTGCAGAATTCTCGGCGATTTGCCGGGCCGGGGACTCGAGCGCGCGTCGCAAGATCTGCAGGCCGGTCTTTTCGTCGCCTTCGGCGCTCGCCTCCTCGCGCGCCACGGCGTTGGTGGCGCGAAGCAGCCCCAGTCCACCGCCCGGCACTATGCCTTCAGCCACCGCTGCTTTGGTGGCGCTGATGGCATCGTCGAGCGCCTCCTTCTTTGATTTCATTTCGGCTTCGGAGGGGGCACCGACGCGGATCACGGCGACACCGCCGGCGAGCTTGGCGAGACGCTCTTCGAGCTTTTCCTTGTCGTAATCGCTGGTGGCCTTCTCGACCTGCGCGCGAATCTGGGCAACGCGCGCGTCGATCGCCTGCTTGTCGCCGGCCCCACCGATGATGGTGGTATGGTCCTTGTCGACGACGATGCGCTTGGCACGCCCAAGCTGAGCGAGTTGCACCTCTTCGAGCTTGAGCCCAAGTTCCTCCGCGATCACCTGGCCACCGGTCAGGACCCCCATGTCCTGCAACATATCCTTGCGCCGGTCGCCGAAACCGGGCGCCTTGACCGCGCAGCTTCGCAGCACCGCGCGGATCTGGTTGACGATTAGCGTGGCGAGCGCCTCGCCCTCGACATCCTCGGCCACAAACAAGATAGGCCTGCCGGCCTTGGCGACCTGCTCGAGCGCTGGTAGCAGATCCTTGAGGCTGGCGATCTTGCGGTCGCACAGGAGGACGTAGGCATCCTCCAGCACGGCCTCCATCTTCTCGGCGTTCGTCATGAAATAGGGGGAGATGTAGCCACGGTCGAACTGCATGCCCTCCACCACGTCCAGTACCGTCTCGGTTGTCTTGGACTCCTCGACCGTGATCACGCCCTCGCCGCCGACTTTCTCCATCGCCTCGGCCACCAGCTCGCCGATTGCGGGATCGTTATGTGCAGAGATGGTAGCGACCTGCGCCTTCTCGAGCCGCGTCTGTACCGGACGCGAGAGAGTGCGCAGCGACTCGACGGCGGACTTGAGCCCACGGTCCAGTCCGCGCTTCAAATCAATGGCGCTTGCGCCCGCCACCACGTTGCGGATTCCATCGGCCAGGATTGCGTGCGCGAGGATGGTCGAGGTCGAGGTGCCGTCACCGACCGCCTCGCCGGTCCTCTCGGCCGCCTGGCGCAGCATTCGAGCGCCGAGATCTTCCTCCGGATTTTCGAGCTCGGTTTCCCTGGCGATAGTAACGCCGTCATTGCACACCAAGGGCGTGCCCCACTTCTTCTGGATCAGGACGGACTTGGATTTGGGGCCGAGCGTGATGCGAACCGCATCGGCGAGCTGTGTGGCACCTTGCAGAATCTTCTCCCGCGCCTGGGAGCGGAACAGAATCTTCTTGGCGGTCATGGAGGGGCCCCTCCCTGCAAAAAGGCGGGTTGCCGGAAGCCTTACTCACCCTACGCACAGGAATCCGCGCCGGCATTGACGCACGTCAAACCTGCACGCGGTGAGGAGGCATCGGCACCGCGCGGCCAGTCCAAATCCATAATTGGTGTCAGCGGCTCTTCCCGGAAACGGCTTTCGCAATGGAAGTGGTCGAAGACTGCTTGGCTACTTGCCCTCGGGCGCTACTCGCTTCCCAGCATGGCACGCTTCAGGCCCGCGTCGGCCGGTTTGTCGCCGAGCCAGATGCCCAGCACCGCACGTGCGAAATCCGCTCCGGGGATCGTGCCGCGCACCTCGTTCTGAATGGCGACTTGCGTGCCGGCAACAGGCGAATAATCAATGCGGATGACTTCGCCTCGACGCACCGTGCGAAACAGCGCGTTGAAAGCCGCGATCCGCTCGGCGAGCTGTGCTCGATCGGCGTCGGCGAGGTTTGCCTCAAAGCCGTCGTTCCAGGCCCCCACCAGTTTCTTCGCTTCCACCTCGCTGTGGAGGAAATGCATATAAACGCTCCACGGGCCGTCCGCGGCGAGAATGGTGGCTGCCTGCGCTTCGCGCTTCGGCAAATACAATGCGCCGACGTACACCTTGACGAAGAACTTCGTCCGCACCCCCGCGCCATTCAGCACCAGCGCGATATGGTCAACGCGTGAAGCTTCTGCCACCTGCACCCCGGCGACTTCCTTCGCGGCAACCGTGCCAGACAATAGCGTCAGAAGCACGGCCCCTGCGCACAAGAGAGTTCTCATGATGACCTCCTTTCCCGGGAAATGACTCGAATGCCCCATCCAGTCAACGGATCAGTGGCTAGTTCCTTCAGAGCGCGTGATCTTGTTATAGACATTGTACTTGCCGGAGGGCTTCTTCATCGGCAGGCGCTTCACTTCCTTGAAGGTCTGCGCGTCATAGATCACCAGCGCACCGTCCATTTCCCAGATCGACACCAGCGCATATTTTCCATCGCGCGTGAACTCGGTGTGGGCGGCGGTCTTGCCGGGCGCGGGCGTGAGCGTGCGCGCGACCTTAAGCGTCTGCTTGTCGATGATCTCGATCGTGTCCTTGGCTTTACTCATCATGTTGTCGGCCCAGGCATAGCGCGTGTGCTCGTGCGAGCGCAGGAAGAATCCGGGACCGAGCGTCTCGATGCGCGCAATGGTTTTCCAGTCCTTCATATCGATCACCGAAATCGTGCCTTCCTTCAGGTTGGGAGTGGCCAACACCGGTCGGCCCTGGTAATCCCAAGTGATGCCGCTGCCGAGGTGTGGCAGGCCCGGCAGATCGATATCGGCGATCTTGCGACCTACGATGAGGCTTACAACCTGCCCGTTCCTGGCATTCCGCGCGGCGCCAATCAGGTTGTTGTACGGCGGGTCAAAGAAGAAATCGTCCAGATAGTCGTCCAGTTTGATACGCCGCACCGGGAATGGGCCTTCTTCGGGAATCGCCTCGGCGGAACGGAAGTCGTGCACGTAGCCACGATAGACCGGCTCGTGTTTGGGATCGTAGGGAATCTCCCACACCTCCGGAATGTCCTTGAGCGCCACGATAAAACTCTTGCGCGGAGCAGCATCGTAGACCGCCGAGACCCGCGAACTCGCGCCTTTATCGTCGGTCACTTCAATGATCTTGAGCGGCTTCAGATCCGCGGCGTCCAGCACCACCAGCGTGTGCGGCAGGTAGTTACCGACCAGCACGTACTTGCCGTCGGCCGAGACTGCGAGATTGCGGGTGTTGATACCGGCCCGGATCTCGGCGATGTACCTCAGATTCCAGATGTCGTACTTCGACACCCAGCCATCGCGCGAGGCGAAGTAAACGAAGCGCCCATCCGGCGAGTATTTCGGTCCGCCGTGCAAAGCGAAGCGCGTGGGAAAACGCGCAATGGGCTCGAACTTGTCGCCGTCGAGCAGCGTGACGTGATGATCACCAAGCTCCACCACTACAAATAGGTTAAGTGGGTCGGCCTTGAATATTGGCTTGTCCACCAAGGTCCCGGACTTCACATGGACGACGTGGCTCTTGCGAATTTCCGTCTCGCCCCACACCGGCGGCTTGGGCAGCGGCGCGTAAATAAGCGCGGCCAGGGCAGCAATATCGTCTTCCTTCAGTTTGCCTGTGAAACCCGGCATCTGGGTCGCAGCACGCCCGCTAGTGATCGTCTTTACCGCCTCGGGCTTCTTGAGGCGTGACAGATTCTCAGGAAGCAATGCTGGGCCAATCCCGCCGAGGCGGTCCGCCCCATGGCAACTCGCACAATGCATGCCGTAGAGCTTGACAACATCGGGCTTGGTGTCGGCGGCTCTTGCGCCAAGTATCGGAGCAAGAAACAGCAGCAATATGGACAGAACACGCTTGTCAGGCATGAGCAGGCTCATGGTGTTTCATTGTTCATGGGTGAGCAGGTCCCGGAGCGTCTCGATGCCAAGGCGGTGTGCGCGTCCAAAGCCGGGCACGAAGCGCGCGCTTTCAGTTTCAAAACGCATCAGATAGAAGTCACCAAGCCCGAATTGCACGTCGGCATGCGGCAGTGACGCGAGGTAGCGTGCACGGGCGGCAAGATAGTCAGCGCTATCGCGCACGATTTCCACTATTCGGCCGGTTAGGCTCACGCGCACAAGCGTCTGGGGGTCGCGGCCGGGATCGCGATCCGGCTCCGAGAAGGCAAGCGATGCGCGCGAATTCACCAACAGGTAACGGGTATGCAACGCGAGGTGGCTCAGATGCAACAGGAACTGGCCGGGTTCGGCATCTGCCGCGATAGCAACCCACGAGGCGAGCGGCTCCTCATCGCGCGCCGTGGCAAGCGCTGCCCAGCGACTACCGGCCAGTAGCTCGACCAGCGCTGTGCGTTCCGCGGGGGTCAGTTCAATCACCCGCGCATTGTAAGCACGCGCGACCCGGCCCGAAACCTGGCCACGGATCCGAGCCCCGGCGATCGGGGAAGAACAGCGGCAGACGCCGGCGCTCGACGACCTCCGTCAACCGAACTGAATGCACGCCCCTGCGATGTCAGGCGCTCCGACCCGAAAGCTCAACACCCTACCTGAACGCTGGTGTGCCGCGCTGCAGCCCCTGGGCGAACGCCAGCAAGAAGTTCAGGGAGGCCTGCGTTTCGGGTGCAGACAACAGACGCATCGCACTCAGCAGTCCGCCGCGCGCCGGTTGGGCCTCGGTCTTCTGCTGTGCGTTGAACAGCGCCGTCGCAAAGGTCTGGA
>LJVB01000055.1 GCA_001304215.1 Acidithiobacillales bacterium SM1_46
GACGGCCCGATACAATGCCCCGAGATACAGGCACTTGCAATCATGCCGCCCTGTCATGCCAAACACATGTCTGTGACGATTTACCACAATCCCCATTGCGCCAAGTCCCGGGAGACGCTGAGAATTCTTGAGTCCCGCGGGATCCGGCCTGCAGTCATCGAGTATCTGAAGGACCCCCGAGTGAAGCTAGCTTGCGCGAACTGATACGCCTACTCGGCATCGCGCCGCGCAAGTTGGTGCGCAGCAAGGAGCCGGAGTTCAAACAGGCCGGACTCGACAATCCGTCCTGCACCGACGCTGACGTTATTCAAGCACTCGCACGCTTCCCAAAGCTGATCGAGCGACCGATTGTCGTGAAGGGCCGCAAGGCCGCCCTGGCGCCCTGGGCCGACCACCCGGGAGCGTTATCAAGATACTCTAGGGCAATGTCCGAGATTCTTGTTCTTTACTACAGCCGCCATGGCGCCGTTGCTGACATGGCACGGCACGTCGCGCGCGGCGTTGGCAAAGTACCACCCATGCAGGCGCGCCTGCGCACCGTTCCCATGGTATCGCCCGAAAACGACGCCGTGAGTCCGGCCATACCGACCGGCGGTGATCCCTATGCAACACTGGACGATCTGCGCGAATGCGCGGGTCTCGCGCTCGGCAGTCCCGCCTACTTCGGCAACATGGCTTCGCCAGTCAAACACTTTCTTGAAACCACCTCGGTGCTGTGGATCTCAGGCAATCTGGTTGGCAAACCAGCCGCGGTTTTTACCTCGACATCAAGTCATCATGGGGGCCAGGAATCGACCTTGCTCTCGATGATGAATCCGCTCCTGCACCACGGGATGCTACTTCTCGGGTTGCCGTATACGGAGGGAACACTGAATACCACACGTTCGGGCGGCACGCCCTATGGCGCAAGCCACGTGGCCGGCACTCGCAACGATCAACCGCTTAGCGAAGACGAGAAGCGCCTCTGCCAGGCGCTCGGCGAACGACTCGCTCGCACTGCCCTGGCGCTGCAATCCGCCAGTATCTAATCCTTGCCTCTGGCGCCCTCTTCCAGCGCCCTCAAGAACGGAATCGTCACGCGCCGCTTGCTCGCGAGAGAGGCGATATCGATCCGATCAAGCAGCTCAAACAGACTTGCCATGTCGCGTGGATAGCGCGCCAGCACGTAGCGCACCACCTCATCACTCACTTCGAACCCGCGATTGCGGGCACGCTGACGCAAGGCCTCCAGCTTTTCCGCATCGTCCAACACTTCAAGCTGGTACACCGGTCCCCACCCGAGACGTGTAACGAGGTCGGCCAGCTCAAGCCCAAGCGCTTGCGGGGCGCGCGCACCCGCAATGACCAGCGCGTGATTTGCCGCACGCATTCGCTCGCATAGTGCAAACAGCGCTCGCTCCCACCCTGGAAGATGGGCAATGTGCTCCACGTCGTCTACGCACACGAGTTCAGCCTGCTCGGCATTCTCGAGGACCGCGGGCGCCAAGGTTGGCGCGTCGGTGGCAGAGAAATACAGCGCAGGGTGGCCCGATTCGTGAACTGCGCGGCAAGCGGCCTGCAGCAAATGGGTTCGGCCACTGCCGGCGGCGCCCCAGAGGAACAACACCCTCTCGGGCGGCGGCTCGTCGCGTGCGATCGCGGCGCAAACAGACCGTAATCCGGCAAGCGCCTCGTGGTTGCGCGCAGGAAGAAAGTTCCGGAAGGACGACGCGTCCCGCAACCGAAGATTGAGCGCGAGCTGCGAACTCACGAAGCTGGCCCGCCGCGCGCGTCGTATCGCGACGGCAGAGCCCTCCCAGGTGTCAGGGCGTCCCGATCAACCACGGTGACCAGCCTCGGACGATTCATGTGCGCTGCTCGCTTTCATTCCCCAGACCCACACGTAGTGCGCGCCGCTCGTCACGGTGGTCACAAGCACGGCATAGATCAGGACTTCCTCGAGCAGCGGCCACTGATATCCGGCGGCTCGTTTCACCAGAACCACGGCGACCAACAAAATCTGCATGAAAGTGTTCACCTTGCTTAATACGCTCGGGTGCATCCGCACCGGCCCGACGAGCGAGGTATACGCGAGATAGCCCCCCACGATGAGCAGGTCGCGAAACGCCACTGTGAGCATCAGCCAAAAAGGGACAATGCCAACGACCGTGAGCATCACATAGGCACTCACCAGCAGCGTCTTGTCCGCAATGGGGTCCAGTATCGCACCGAAACGCGACGTGTAGCCGAGGCGCTTGGCAAGCAGACCGTCCAGCCCGTCTGAAATGCCGGCGACCACAAAAATAGCGAGCGCGCCGACAAAATCCTGATCCTTCAGGAACAGGATCAGCACTGGAACCAGTGCGATACGCGACAGCGTGATGAGATTAGGGAGTTGCGACAGGGTCATGGGCGGGGATCGGCGCGCGATGACGACTGCACGCTATGGGAGCCCCGCGGGCAAGTCAAGGTTTGCGCGCCCGCAGCGGCGGCCCTACCATACGCCTCCCGATTTCTCTTACCGTCGCCCGTGAGCCAGACCCGCGTTTCCCTGACCTATCGCGACGCCGGCGTCGATATTGACGCCGGCGATTCCCTAGTCGAGGCCATCAAGCCGATCGCGCGCGCGACCGCCCGCCCGGGTCTACTTGCCGGCATTGGTGGCTTTGGCGCCATGTTCGAGATTCCCCGCGGGCAGTACCAGGAACCGGTGCTGGTTTCGAGCACCGATGGTGTCGGCACCAAGCTGAAGCTCGCGATCGAACTGAATCGCCACGACACCATCGGCATCGATCTGGTGGCGATGTGTGTGAATGACATCGTCGTGCAGGGAGCCGAGCCGCTGTTCTTTTTGGACTACTTTGCCACCGGCAAGCTCGACAACGCGGTGGCCACACAGGTCATTAGCGGAATCGGCGAGGGCTGTCGCCAGGCCGGCTGCGCGCTGGTCGGAGGCGAAACCGCGGAAATGCCCGGCTTGTATTCGGCTGGCGAGTACGATCTCGCCGGATTCACGGTTGGCGTAGTGGAGAAGTCGAAAATCATTGACGGGTCCGCGGTTCGACCGAATGACACACTCGTCGCCCTTGCCGCGAGCGGCCCGCACTCCAATGGCTACTCGTTGGTGCGGCGCATTCTCGCACACACCAAGTCCGATCTCGCCGCCAATTTCGATGGCGGAACGCTCGGTAGCGCCCTGCTCGCACCAACCCGCATCTATGTGAAAGCGCTGCTCGCGCTGATGCGCGAGATTCCGCTGCACGCGGCTGCACACATCACTGGCGGTGGCCTGCCCGGCAACGTGCCGCGCGTGCTGCCGCGCGGCACGCGCGCCGTGATCGACAGCCGTGCCTGGCAGTGGCCAAGCGTGTTCCGGTGGTTGCAGGAGGGCGGCAACGTCGAGGAGATGGAAATGTACCGCACCTTCAACTGCGGACTCGGGATGGTTCTGGTGTTGGCTCCTGAAAATGTCGAAGAGTCCCTCCGGCTGCTCACGATCAACGGCGAGCAGCCCATGATCGTCGGCCATGTCGAAGCGCACGACGGCGAGCCCGAGGTTGTGCTGCTGAAATGACCGGCGCCGGCAAGCGCCTGGTGGTGCTGATCTCCGGCCGCGGGAGCAACTTGCAGGCAATCATCGAGGCCAATCGGCAAGGGAGGTTGCGGGCGGATCTGGCGGCCGTGATCAGCAACAATTCCGGTGCGGCAGGACTACGCTACGCGCGCGATGCAGGAATCCCCGCTGAAGTAATCGATCATCGCGCATTCTCGACACGCGAGGCCTTCGACGATGCGCTCCAGCAGGCAATAGACCGCCATCGGCCTGACCTCGTCGTGCTGGCCGGCTTCATGCGCATTCTTGGACGGCGTTTCATCGACCACTATGTCGGACGCATGATTAACATCCACCCGTCGCTGCTGCCACGGTTCACCGGCCTCAATACCCATCGGCGTGCAATCGAGGCCGGCGCGCGCGAGCATGGCGCAACAGTGCACTTCGTCACCCATGACGTCGATGGGGGGCCGCACATTATCCAGGCTCGCGTGCCGGTACTGCCCGACGACACACCGGAAAGCCTCGCGCAACGGGTACTGGAACAGGAGCACCGGATATTTCCCCTGGCAATCAGCTGGTTTTGCCAGAACCGGCTAAGCTTGCATAATGGCAAGGTTCTGCTGGACCGTGCGATTCGCCCGGAACAGGGCCTATCCGGCTGAGCCAAAAGACGCTCGTGCCCTGGAAGACGGCTATTATCTGACCGTAGCGGTCAGGTTTCCTATGGAATAAAGCCGGTCGACCCGCCGTCTAGTAACTCAACCATGTTGGAAGTGCTTAACCTATTTCGTTCACGCAGTGCGCGCTCTGTCCTCGAGACTCACCGGGCAAGGCTCTATCGCATCGCCTATGCGTGGACGCGCAGTCCGGCGCTCGCGGATGACTTGGTGCAAGAGACCCTCACCAAGGCGCTGGTAAAGTCTGGGCAGCTGCGGGATCCGAAGGCATCTGAGGCCTGGCTCTACAGCATTCTCAGCAACTGCTATCGGGATCACTTCCGTCGCCTTCGAGAAACTGAAGATGTCGACGCGATTGAACTGCTGAGCGACTCCAATCCGGAGCAGGAAAGCAGTCAGCAGCAACTGATCGACAAAGTGCGCGCCGCCATGATGCGGTTGCCGGAGGGCCAGCGACAGGTAGTGTCGCTGGTCGATATCGAAGGATTTAGCTACGTGGAAGTTGCCGAGATCCTCGCGGTACCGATCGGAACCGTCATGAGCCGGCTGTGTCGGGCACGTGCATCCCTCAAGGAACATCTGTTACCCGAGTTGCGTGCCCAAACAGATGCCGGGGAACCGAAACTTCGAAGAGTGAAGTGAAATGAACGAGAAGGATTTCTCAGAAGAATTTCTCAGCGCCTTCGTGGATGATCAGCTCACGGCGGAAGAGAAGAGCCGCGCCTACGAGCAGATCAACCGTGACGACTCGTTGAACCGCCGGGTTTGCGAGCTTCGCAAGGTGCGCGACCTCGTGCAACTCGCCTATCGCGACGTTCCCGGCGCCCCGTCGGCTTCGGGCCACGGTCGGCGCGCACGCATGAGCAACCTCGCGGCTGGTGTGCTGCTCGCACTCGGCGTGGCCATCGGCTGGGCGCTTCATGCGCCCGGCGATGACAACAAGCTTGAGGGCGCATCGCTCGAGTTCGTGCAGCCGGACCCCGTACAAATTACTTCTTCGCAATCGGCGGCTACCGTACCATCCGAACCGGCACAACCCAACGCGCGGCGCGCGATGGAAGTGGCGAAGGCCGGTACACCGGCAAAGGTTCTCATCCATGTCAACGACGGGGAAATGACCCATCTCGGCCAAGCCCTTGATGAGGTCGACAACCTCGCACGTTACTATCGCGAGGCCAGTATTAATGCGCGCATTGAGGTCGTCATGAACGGTGACGGCCTCAGCCTTGTGCGCGCCGATGTCACCAATTTTGGAGCACGAATCGCACGCATCCAGCGCGACTACGACAATGTCGTGTTCGAAGCCTGCAAGAACAGCATCGACCGTCTGAGGCGGGACAAGGGCATCGTCGCCAAGCTCCTGCCGGGCGTCGTCGTGATCGACTCTGGGGTGGCGCAACTGATGCGCCGCCAGAACCAGGGCTGGGCCTACATCCAGGTCTAGTACTTACCAAATAATAAGCCGTAAGCATCACTCAACCTCAGATAGGAGATAGTCACAATGGGTAAATTTGTTGCTTCGATGATGGCCGCTGCCTTCGCGCTCGGCTTGGCCGCCAATGCACAGGCCGCTGGCTACGACAAGCAAAAGGTCGTCTACCATATCAATAGTGCGGACACCAAGACGCAGAAGGGCGCTCTGCGCAACATCCAGAACCACATTAATGCGGTGGGCAAGGACAACCTCGATCTGCGCGTTGTCATGCATGGCGGCGGCGTAGCCATGTTGCAGACCGCGCAGAAGGACGAGGACATGAAGGGTTCGATCGAGAAGCTGAAGCTCCAGGGCATTCACTTCAACGTCTGCGCCAACACCCTGAAGGGCAAGAAGCTCAACTACAAGACCGATCTCTATGACGTGTCCGAGAAGGACATCGTGCCGAGCGGTGTTGCCGAGATTGCGGCGCTCCAGCAGAAGGGCTACGTGTACGTAAAGCCGTAAAAGATTGTAGCTTCAAAGATTCTCTCTCCTCAGCCCGCGCAGTTTGCGGGCTTCTTTTTTTTCTACGCACGGATGCACGGATCACGCGGGAACACGCGGATGTCTAGGGCGACCCGGACAGCGTAGAGGCCGGAACGTGCGCACGGGCCCAGCTTTGGACGTCCCGCACGGCGCGGACTATCCTGAGTACTTGCGAGCCGACAGTGCCCCCTTATGGACGATACCCCGAGCCCCTTGCCCTCCCCTGAAACGATCGCCGCGTTTCTCCAGGCGCCATCGACCTGGGAACAGATTGGAATCCTCTTGACCGCCACGCTCGCTGCCTGGCTGCTTGGGCGATGGTTGCAGGTCCGGCTCTCGCCGATCATTCAGCCCGGCGCCATTGACGAACGGGCGCGCGTCGCGATGCGGACCGGCCTGCTCGCATTGGTGCCGATTATCCTGTGGCTCTTGCTCTTTGCGACAGTCACGACGTTGCGCCGCCACGAACAAGCCACCGACCTGTTGCGACTTGCGTTGCTCCTCGTCGGGGCGCTCGCCCTGATCCGGATGGGCGTATTCGTGCTGCGCCACAGCTTCAGTCCCGGCAGCCGTCTGAAAGCGTGGGAAGGAATATTGACGGTAACGATCTGGTCGCTGATCGCGCTACACCTGCTCGGCTGGCTACCGATTGTCTCGCAGGCGCTCGATGAGTATGCGATCAGTTTCGGACAGCTGCGCCTGTCACTATATACGCTGGTCAGCTTTACGCTCTTCATCGCACTGTGGCTGCTCGTCGCACTTTGGCTGTCGAATGCCCTGCAGTGGCGCGTGATGCGTTCCCAGGCACTCGACGAAAGCCTGAAGCTCGCCATCTCCAAGCTCGCCAAATTCGCTCTACTCACAATAGCCGTGATCGGCGCCATGCTCGCTGCAGGCATCGATCTCACCGCGTTCGCCGTATTTGGCGGCGCGCTTGGCGTAGGGTTGGGCCTTGGCCTCCAGCGGGTGGTGAGCAACTTCGTCAGCGGCGTGATCCTCGCCTTCGAGGGATCGATCCGCCCCGGCGATGTCATCAGCTTTGGCGAGTATGTGGGTACGGTGCAAACCTTGCATGCCCGGCATGTCGTGGTACACACGCGCGACGGGCTCGACCTGTTGGTACCCAACGAGAACCTCATGACCAGCGAGATAACCAACTGGTCGTATGGCGATCGCAACGTCAGGCTGCGCTTGCCGGTGTCAATCAGCTACAGCGATGACCCGGAAGCGGCCATCGCCCTTCTCGTGAAAACGGCAGCTAACCACCCGCGGGTACTAGCTGATCCGCCACCGCTCGGTTGCCTGTCACGCTTCGCCGACAGCGGGATCGACCTCGAGTTGCGCGCCTGGGTGAATGATCCCGAGCGTGGACTTGGCAATGTTCGTTCCGACCTGAATCGTGCCATCTGGCAGGCATTCAAGACCGCGGGCATTACCATCCCGTTTCCGCAACGAGTGGTACACCTCACAGGGCCGGCGGCGGACGCTCGCCCGTCTCGCGATAGCGGAGGTAGTCGCGCAGGATCTGCGCATGGTCGAACGCGAGCGCCGAAGGGATCTCCGCGGGGATAAAGACGCCCACCGCTTTGGCGTCGTCTTGCGCTTCTGGCTCGCCACGCGCCTCGGCGATGTATACGGCTGATGCGGTATGGGACCGTGGATCGCGAGCGGGATCGGAATAGACGCCAAGCAACGTCACCAGCCGTACCGCAAGCGAGGTTTCCTCCTGCGCCTCACGCACCGCAGCGCGCTCCACGCGCTCGCCGATGTCCACGAAACCACCCGGTATCGCCCACCCATGCGGCGGGTGTTTGCGCTCGATCAGCACGATTGGCCGGTCGGGACTATCGAGAAGCTCGATGATGATATCGACGGTGAGCGCAGGTGTGGCGGGCGCGGGCATGATTTTCTCAGTAACGGGAATTCGCCATCATTCTACGGGTCGAATGCCGTAGCCCGCAGAAGTGGTCTTGCCCTGCCAGATAGGCAGACAGCATGGACAGACGAGTACCTGAGCTTCCGCTAGGGTCTTTTCCCCCTGCCTGACCCCCGATTCGGTTATACTCCCTTAAGTTGCACGTTTCCCTCAATGAGGACCCAATCCTAATGCTCGAAGGCCTGATCGCCCTGCCCTGGTGGGGCTACATCGTCGTTGCGCTCGTTTTCACCCATATCACGATCGCTGGCGTCACCATCTACCTGCACCGTCACCAGGCGCACCGGGCGCTCGACCTGCATCCGATTATTTCGCATTTCTTCCGTTTCTGGTTGTGGCTCACGACCGGCATGGTTACCAAAGAGTGGGCTGCGATACACCGCAAGCACCACGCCACGTCGGACCGCGCCGGCGACCCGCACAGCCCGCAGATCTACGGCATACGCAAGGTTTTCTGGGATGGCGTTTCGCTTTACCGCGAGGCTTCTCGTGACCAGAGCATCATGGACAAGTACGGCCACGGCTGCCCAAGCGACTGGGTGGAGCGCAATATCTACACCCGACACAGTGGCAAGGGCGTCGCGCTAATGCTCCTCGTTAATCTGGCGTTGTTCGGCCCGATTGGTCTCACGATCTGGGCAGTGCAGATGATCTGGATTCCGCTGTTCGCGGCCGGCGTCATCAACGGCATCGGCCACTACTGGGGCTACCGCAGCTACGAGGTTGGCGACACTTCCACCAACATCGTGCCGTGGGGCATCCTGATCGGCGGCGAGGAACTGCACAACAATCACCACAGCTTTGCGAGTTCCGCCAAGCTTTCCTCCAAGTGGTGGGAATTTGACATTGGCTGGATGTACATCCGCATGATGGAGATGGTTGGGCTGGCACGTGTGAAAAAGATTCCGCCGGAGCTGACCTGCGATACCGCCAAGTCGCACATCGACCTCGACACCGTACGCGCGGTAATTCATGCCCGCTTCCTTGTGATGGCACAGTTCGCACGCGATGTGATGAAGAAGGTTCACCGCGAGGAACTCAAGAAACTCGACCGGAGCGACCGCGAGCGCTGGACACTGGTGAAGCGCGCCAAGCGCCTTATGGTTCGCGAAGCGGCTCTGCTGGATGAAGGCTCACACGCCCGCCTGCAGCAGGCGCTGGCACAGAGCCAGGCTCTGCAGACCGTCTACGCCATGAAGCAGAAGCTGCAGGACATCTGGCAGCGTTCCGCCACCACGCAGGAGCACCTGATTCAGGCCCTGCAGGAATGGTGTCGAGAGGCCGAAGCGACCCGGATCCAGGCGCTACGCGCCTTTGCCGAACGCATTCGCACCTACACGCTGGTACCGGCCGCGGCATAAACCGCGGACACACGAGTCGTAAAACACAAAACCCGCCAATTGGCGGGTTTTGTCATTCCGGATTACGCAAGAGACTAACTGCGCGGAGCCAGACGCTGGTGCAGCGGGCTGTGGCGCGGGAAATGCGCCAGCAGGAACTCCATCTGGTCGGCCAGCACCCGCCTGCCCTGCAGGAAAATGTACTCGGCGTGCGTCGGGACAAAAGGGATGGCAATGAGCTGCATGTGCGCCTGTTCGGGCGTGCGACCAGCCTTGTGGTTGTTACAGCGCTTGCAGGCCGTCACAACGTTTTTCCAGGTATCAGTCCCGCCATGGCTGAGCGGCATGATGTGATCGCGCGACAGCGCGCGCTCCGGATGCCGTACGCCGCAGTACATGCAGAGATGCGCGTCGCGCGCGAACAGGGTTTGATTGTTAAGCGGCGGCACATAATTGCCGCGCACCTTCATCAGGGCATGACTGTCACCCTGGGTAGCAACGATGGAGTTTACCTCGATCACCGAGCGCATCCCGGTGATGGCGTTGTAGCCGCCGTGGACGCGGTACAACGGCGAACCGCAGGTATAGGCAACCTGCCCTAGATGATACATGCGCACCGCCTCCCGAAAGTCGATCCACTCGAGGGGCATGCCCGAGGCATCGGTCCGCAGTACCTGTTGGCTCAGCAAATACACGGAAGAATCCTACGACACACTTCGAAACCGCGGCTATTTATGGCAGAAATCGCAAACCTTGTATAGAGGCGGGTGGGCGGCGGCAGGTCACACGCCGGAAACAAAAAGGCCCGGCAGTGCCGGGCCTTCTGAGCGTACATCCGGGAAGCTGTTACTTGATCTTGGCTTCCTTGAACATGACGTGCTTGCGCGCCTTTGGGTCGTACTTCTTGAACTCGAGCTTGTCGGGGGTGGTTCGCTTGTTCTTGGTGGTTGTGTAATAGAACCCCGTTCCCGCGCTCGACACGAGCTTGATCTTTTCGCGAATGGCCTTGGCCATGGGTCGTCACCTCAAACCTTTTCGCCGCGCGCTCGCAGGTCAGCGAGCACCGCGTCGATACCCTTCTTGTCGATCGTCCGCAGCGCCCGGGTCGTGAGGCGCAGCGTAACGTAGCGGTTCTCGCTCGCTACCCATAGCCGGCGGTACTGCAGGTTCGGCAGGAAGCGGCGCTTGGTGCGGTTGTTCGCGTGGGACACGTTGTTGCCGGTGCGCGCGCGCTTGCCGGTAACCTGACAGACTCTGGACATCGAAAATTCTCCCGTACAGAAGCGGCCCCAAAAGGGGCCGTGAAGGCCGGCTTTTATATCAAATTAGGGGGGGCTTGGGTAGCCTTCGATACCCTCTAAAGCAGGCCACGCTCGGCAAACGAGGCTATTTCCCCATCCCCGACGACAAGGTGATCCAGCAGCCGCACGTCCACCTGCGCCAGGGCCTCCTTGAGGCGCTCGGTCAGCAGCTCGTCCGCCCGGCTGGGCTCTGCCACCCCTGACGGGTGGTTATGGACCAGGACAACCGCCGCCGCATTAAGGGCCAAGGCGCGTTTCAGCACCTCGCGCGGATAGACCGACGTCCCGTTAAGAGTCCCACGAAACAGCTCCTCAAAGGCCAGCACCCGGTGGCGATTATCCAGAAAGAGACAACAGAAATGCTCCTCCGCGCGATCTCGCAGGCGCGCCTGCAGAAAGTCGCGGGTGTCCGTCGTCGAGCTGAGTGCCGTGCCGCGGGCGAGTTTCTCCGCCAGAAAACGCCGGCCCAGCTCCAGCGCGGCCTGCAGCTGGACGAACTTCGCCTCCCCCAGCCCAGCCGTTGCGCATGCCGCTGCACGCTCGGCGGTAAGCAGGCCACGCAGGCTACCAAAGCGGGCGAGCATCTCACGCGCAACGTCCACGGCGGTCTTGCCGGTCACGCCGGTGCGCAGAAAGATGGCAAGCAGCTCGGCATCTGACAGTGCTTGCGGCCCGCGCGCGAGCAATTTCTCGCGCGGGCGCTCGGATTCAGGCCAGTCGGTGATTGCCATGGGCACGTCCCTGTCCGGTGGCTGGTTTGTGCGAATTGTCTGTAGGCAAGTAAACTGTAACACATGGTTTCCCTCTCCAATAAAAGGGTTCTACTCGGCGTGACCGGCGGCATCGCTGCCTACAAGAGCGCTGAGCTGGCGCGCCGCCTGCGCGATGCCGGTGCCGAGGTGCGCGTAGTCATGACGCGCGGGGCACAGGAGTTCATCACGCCACTCACCATGCAGGCCGTGAGCGGCCACCCCGTGCACCTGCACTTGCTCGACGCGGACGCGGAAGCCGGCATGGGGCACATCAAGCTCGCGCGCTGGGCGGATGTGGTGCTGATCGCGCCGGCCTCGGCAAATTTTCTCTCTCGGCTTGCCCAGGGCCGGGCCGAAGACCTGCTCACGACGGTTTGCCTTGCTGCCGCAGCCCCGCTTGCGGTCGCGCCGGCGATGAATCAGCAGATGTGGGTCAACGCCGCGACCCAGGCGAACCTGGTTATCCTTCGGCGTCGCGGTGTACACGTTCTTGGGCCTGCCGAAGGGGATCAGGCCTGCGGCGATTTCGGCCCGGGGCGCATGCTGGAACCGCTGGAGCTCGTGGCACAGACCGCGCAACTATTCGCGAGCGGCAAGCTCGCAGGGCTAAACGTTATGGTGACGGCCGGACCGACCTGGGAGGCGATCGATCCGGTACGTGGTATCACCAATCGAAGCTCCGGACGCATGGGCTACGCCGTGGCGGAAGCGGCAGCCGAGGCCGGCGCCATAGTTACGCTGATTTCAGGGCCGACTGCCCTGCCCGATCCGCAGCGCGTCGAGACCATTCGTGTCATCAGCGCGCAAGATATGCACGATGCCGTGCACGCTCGCATCGACAACATTGATATCTTCATTGGCGTCGCAGCGGTTGCGGACTACCGTCCCGCGTACGTGACTGCGGAAAAGATCAAGAAATCAGGCGAGCACATGTCGCTCGAGCTGGTGCGCAACCCGGATATCCTCGCCAGCGTCGCGGCGCTCACGCGCCGACCGTTTACGGTGGGGTTCGCGGCGGAAACAAACGACTTGGAAGCAAACGCGCGGCAGAAACTCGAATCCAAACGCCTCGACCTCGTCGCGGCCAACCGCATCGGCGCGCCCGGGATCGGTTTTGAGTCGCACGACAACAGCCTGCTCGTCATCGACCGCACCGGTAGTACCGATTTTCCCACGCAGTCCAAAGCGAAGCTTGCGCGCGCACTGATTCAACTCATCGCAGAAAAACTCCATGCCGCCAAACAAAGGTCTAAAACGAAAAGTCGAGCTTAAGATTCTGGATCGCCGTATCGGAACGGACTTCCCCCTGCCCGCTTACGCTACCGACGGTTCGGCCGGCCTCGATCTGCGCGCTTGCGTGGACGAGCACATACACGTTGCGCCGGGCGAAACCCATCTGATCCCGACGGGCTTCGCAATGCACATCGCCGACCCGCACCTCGCTGCGGTGCTGCTGCCGCGCTCAGGCCTTGGCCACAAGCACGGCATCGTGCTCGGCAATCTCGTCGGGTTGATCGACTCCGACTATCAGGGCCAGGTGTTTGTCTCGGTCTGGAACCGCGGCAACGAACCGTTCACGGTTGAGCCCGGCGATCGCATCGCCCAGATGGTGTTCGTGCCCGTCGTACAGGCCGAGTTCGCTGTCGTCGACGAGTTCGAGACGAGCAACCGCGGCGCCGGGGGCTTCGGCCACTCGGGGCGCCGCTAGCCGGAAGGCTTTCTGGCACATGCCTCCGGGCAGCCGGGGTGTCAACTATCCGGCAGAACGGTACCAGATTAGGCGCGGTTTACCGCTGGACGGCTTGCGTACCCCGCCGCTCCTGTTCGTTGCCATACTCAGGGCCTGGGAATTCCCGAATTCGGTCCACCCGCTAACATGACCCGATCTCTCGCCCGCATTTTTCGGCGCACGCTGCTTGGGCTGCTTATCGGCCTCGCCCTTACAGGCGCTGGTGTCGCCATTATCCTCGCCGCGCCTGCGACGGCGCGCGAGGCCCCTTCGTCGCTGTTCACCGATAGCCACTTCTACGCTGTGCTGCTGATGATCGCCGGATTCGTCGTCGCGCTAATTGCAGTGTTCCTGTCCCACCGCGACACCGCGCGCGGTGTACACGCGGACATCCAGTCAATCGGACGCATCCTGCGGGACGCACGCCACAACGAGATGCGGGACAACTACCCGATGGAACTCGAGGAGTTCGGGAACATCTTTCAGTACTTGCGCGACTCCGCCCGTAAGATGGCCCTCGCCAATCGCCGCTACTTCGAGCGGCGCCTGAGGAAGCTGCACCGCCAGGTCGAGTCGCATGGGCCATCTTCCCTGCTGGTCATTGATATCGATCACTTCAAGCAGGTCAACGACACGCACGGTCACGACGTGGGCGATGCACTGATCGCCGAATTCTCCCGCGTGTTGCGCGCCGCCGTTCGTCAAACCGACTTTCTCGCGCGCCTGGGCGGCGACGAGTTCTGCGTGATCTATCCGTACACGCCGCTCACGCACGCCTACTCCTATGCCGAGCGTCTGCGCAAGCAGTTGCCGCGCGAACTGAAATTGCCCAAAGGAGTTGTACATTCGCTACGCTGGACCGGCGGCATCAGTGCCATGAGTAACGCCGACAGCAAGTTCGACGAAGCCCTTTGGCGTGCCGACCAGGCGCTGATGCGGGCCAAGCAGGCTGGGCGCAACAATACGCAGCTCGAAGCAGTCGGCACGCACCCACCGGCAGCGCGATCCGGATCGCTCACCTAGCGCTCTGCGCGCACTCCGTTACGTTTCTGAGACACTTGGCTGTCGCAGTCGGTTGGCCCGCACCAGTCGTTGTCTTACACTGTCGTCCTTTCCGACGCCCATCCATCGCCGCCTGCCCCATGCCCCGCCCTGCCATGGCTTCAATGCCGCAACCGAACGGTCTGCCGCCCGAGATCTTCAAGGCCTATGACATCCGCGGCATCGTCGGCAAGACACTCACGCGGGCGATTGTCGAGCGCATCGGTCACGCGATCGGCAGCGAGGCACGTGCCCGCGGACAAAACAGCGTCTGCATCGGTCGCGATGGAAGGCTTTCGGGGCCCGAGCTTGTGAAGGCACTGGCGCGCGGTCTGACGCGCGCAGGCTGCGACGTGGTCGACATTGGGTGCGTACCGACCCCGGTGCTTTACTTCGCCACCCATTTTCTCGGCACACACTCGGGTATCAGTGTCACCGGCAGCCACAACCCACCAGATTACAACGGCCTGAAAATCATGCTTGCCGGCGAAACGCTCTCGGGCGAGGCGATCCAGTCGCTGCGCCAGCGCCTGCTCGACAATCGCCTCGTCCAGGGCGATGGCATGGTCGCGCAGGACGACGTGCGCGAGGCTTACCTCGCGCGAATCACCTCGGATGTGAAGCTCGCGCGCAAGCTCAAGGTCGTTGTCGACTGTGGCAACGGCGTGGCGGGCGAGCT
This sequence comes from Acidithiobacillales bacterium SM1_46, assembly GCA_001304215.1. Taxonomy (GTDB): domain Bacteria; phylum Pseudomonadota; class Gammaproteobacteria; order Acidiferrobacterales; family Sulfurifustaceae; genus SM1-46. The sequence continues at coordinate 14,954 of LJVB01000055.1, forward strand.
CGCACCGGAGCTGCTGCGCCGTCTCGGCTGCGAGGTGACCGAACTCTACTGCGAGATAGATGGCCGCTTCCCCAACCATCACCCCGATCCTGCGCATCCCGAAAACCTCGAGGACCTGATCCATACTGTCACCACCGGCAACTACGACGTGGGCCTCGCCTTCGACGGCGACGGCGACCGACTCGGCGTCGTCTCCCCGGACGGCCAGATCATCTGGCCCGATCGCCAGCTGATCCTATACGCGCGCGACGTGCTGTCGCGCCAACCCGGCGCCGAGATCATCTATGACGTGAAGTGCTCGCGCACCGTCGACGCCGCGATCCGCGAAGCCGGTGGTCGGCCCACCATGTGGAAGACCGGACACTCCTTAATAAAGGCCAAACTCA
>LJVB01000056.1 GCA_001304215.1 Acidithiobacillales bacterium SM1_46
CGAGCGTGTTGACGAGCGCAGGTTCCGGCAGACCGAGGTTGTTGCCGATCTTGTGGACCTTGCCGATGATCTCATTGCAGTACTTCTGTCCCAGACCGACACAGTCCATGACCTCGCGCGCGGCCATCGAGATCTCGGCGGTGTCGATGCCGTAGGGGCAGTATACCGAGCAGCGCCGGCACTGGGAGCACTGGTGGAAGTACGTGTACCACTCGTCCAGTACTTCCTTGGTCATGTCGCGCGCGCCGACCAGCTTCGGGAACAGCTTGCCAGCGGTTGTGTAATAGCGACGGTAGACGGAACGCAGCAGGTCCTGGCGCGCTACCGGCATGTTTTTGGGGTCCTGGGTGCCGAGATAATAGTGGCACTTGTCGGTGCAGGCCCCGCACTTCACGCAGGAGTCGAGGAACACCTGCAGGGCGCGTGACTTGGAGACGACCTCGCCAAGTTTCTCGACCGCTTTCTGTTCCCAGTTCTCGACCAGCTCGCCGGGGTATCCGACGCTCGCCTGATGTTCCGGCTTCGCCACGAACGGCCGGCTCTCTGCCATAGTCCCCGGCATGAGATGGGGAATGGTTGGGTACTCGGGGAGGACGGGAATTTCAAAATCTGCCATGGCTTACCCCGCGCTCGCTGACTTTGTGTTGTCGATCTCAGCTGACCAGCCGGCCACGTGGCGCTTTTCGCGCGGGTTGTCCGCCTGATTGCGCGTCGGGCTAAAGAACACGCCCGGTGCATGCAACAGCTTGGAAAACGGGAAGACAACCATGAGTAGCGCCACCAAAATCAGATGTATCAACAGCAACGGGTGAGCCGGCAGCGGCTGCCAGTCGAAATAGACAAGTCCCAGCGCAAAGGCCTTGAGCGCCACGATGTCGGTATGCGAGATAAACGTCATCATGAGGCCGCTACCGGCGATGGCGAGCAGCAGTACCAGCATGAGATAGTCGGACGGGCTCGAGATATAGCGTACGCGGTCAACCACGAAGCGCCGCACCAGCAGGCCCGCTAGCCCGATCAGCATGCCGTAGCCGGCGTACTTCCCTGCGGTCTGCACCAGCTCGAGACTGATCAACGGCCACAGCAGCGAATCCGGCGACAGCGCGTAGCGCAGGTGGCGGATGAACGCGAGCAGCAGGCAGAGGTGGAAGATCCAGCCAAACAGCCAGATCCACTTGTTGGACTTGAACAGGCTCTCGAAAACGGTGACTTCACGCAACATGCGCCCGGCCACGCCGAGCGTAGTGGTCGGTGCCGGCGTCGTCGGTATCTTGAGCGGCTGCGGCGTGCGGGCAAAAATCCAGATCTTGCGCAACAGGCCCACCAGGAAGATTGTCCCGGCGCCATACAACAGCAGCGCAAACGTAATCGTCACTGCCGACATCATGAACCCCGATCGGTTGGGAGGGATCCCCTGGGGCAGCGACGCCGCCCCAGGGGAACAACCTCATCTCAAGTCTGCGGAAACGAAGCGTCGAGTGTCTAGACGCAGCCGGTCGGCTTCGGCAGGCCGGCGTACTTACACGCCTGCTTGGCCGGTCCGTACGGGAACAGTTCGTACAGGTACTTGGAGTTGCCCTTGTCCGGTCCAAGCTTCTTGCCAATCGCCTTGGTCAGTACACGCACGGCCGGCGCGATCTGGTACTCGTCGTAGTACTCACGCAGGAAGTTGAGCACTTCCCAGTGGTTCTGTGACAGGTCGCAGTTGTCGGCCTTGGCCATCTCTTTGGCAACGTCTTCGTTCCAGTCGGTACGGTTGACGAGGTAACCCTCTTCGTCGACCTCGATGGTCTTGCCGGAAACAGTAATGGTACCCATGTGCTTTCTCCTCAGATCAGGTAATCAAACTACGGAACCGTGTTACAGCCACGCCTGTACGGTCGGGTGCTCGGCCGCAAGGTCGACGAACCCGGCGTAATCTACCAGTTTCACGCCATCCATGATGCGCCCGGCAATGCCACGCGCCTCCACGTCCGGCTGCAGGACATAGATGGCCACAGCCTTCGCCGCCTGCTCGAGTTTCTTCGCTGGCGCGGTGCCTTTCATCGCGGCATAGACGCCATCCTCGATCAACAAGACTGCATCGCCCTTGCGCGCATGCGCGAGGCAACTGTCGAAACTGTTGCGCTCGTAGGGCGTCTTGTTCACAGTGTGCAACATCGTCATTTCCCCTCTAGTCTAGAAGCTCAGGACCACTTCGCTCTCGGCCATCAGGTCGGTCATTTCGCGCGCGGAAATCACCTTTACTGGCACGATCAGGTCGGCCTCGGCGAGGCCGCGTGCATCGAGCGACTCCTTCTCGACGTACAGCTTCTCGACGTCATAACCCTCGAGCGCCCGGTAGGTGGGCGAGAAGTTCTTCATGTCGATGCCCTTTGTGTTCTGGCCCTTCATGAGCTCGTAGACGCCGTCATCGATGAACGCCAGACTCACGTCCTGCTCAAACGCCGCACCAATCAGCACCACCTCGAGCGACTCGAGCGCGTAGATCGTTCCGTACGGCGCCTTGCGGTTGACGTACAGGAATTTCTTGACGGTGCCGCCTTCCATTTCTTCCGACATGTGTTCGTTCCTCCCGATCAGTCGCCGAACGTCACCAGGCGATCTGCCTGAATGCCGGCTTCGATGAGCTGGCCGAGACCTGAAATACGGAAACCCGGCGCAATATTGTTCCCATCCTTACCCTGGCGCTTGGCCTCGTTCTCATCGAGCAGGCCGCGCCGCTGCGCGGCGGCGATGCACACGACCAGATCGAGTTTGTGTTTCTCACCGAGCTCGCTCCAGCGCTTCTGGATATTCCGGTCGTCCTGCGGGGGCACCATGAGTCGTGTGCCGTTGTTGACGCCATCGTGATAGAAGAACACGCGAAAGATCTCGTGGCCCTTCTCCAGTGCGGCCTTGGTGAACTGATAGGCCGTGTCCACCGCCTGGTGGGTATACGGTCCTTCGTTCACCAGAATCGCAAACTTCATTTACTTGCCTCCCCTTGACTTGTGTGAAGGGCGCCGGCGACAGCGCCGGCGCCCGTGTTCACCCGTGACGCGACGGTCTAGAAGCGGATGTGCGCCGAGGCGTTCAGTGTGTAACGTGAGCCGCGCCAATTGTCGACGTGGAACTTCGTGAACGGCAGGCCCGTAAGTTCAAAGAAACGCGGCCAGCCGATGCGCTCCACCCAGTCACCCACGCGCTCCCAGTCCTTGGCGTCTTTCTTGTAGACACGCAGAATATTCTTCACGATATCGCCGGCCTCCGGCCAACGCGGCGGATTGTTCGGCACGCCGGCGGCCACAAGCTTGTGGAACATCGGCTTGGAGCGGGCGTTCGAGTTCTTGCCGCCGACCCAGATGGCGAGCTTGGAGTGCTCGGGGTCGTTGATCTGCATCGGCGGGCAGGGCGGATAGCAGGCGCCGCAGCAGATGCACTTCTTCTCGTCGACTTCGAGCGACGGCTTTCCGTTCACGATGGCCGGACGAATCGCCGCCACCGGGCAGCGCGCCACGACCGAGGGTCGTTCGCACACGTTGGCGACCAGATCGTGATTGATCTTCGGCGGCTTGGTGTGCTGGACGTTGATCGCGATGTCACCCTGACCGCCGCAGTTGATCTGGCAGCAGGATGTCGTGATGTGCACGCGATTCGGCATGTCCTCTTTCTTGAACTCTTCATGCAGATCGTCCATCAGGGCCTTCACCACACCCGAGGCGTCAGTGCCCGGGATGTCGCAGTGCAGCCAGCCCTGGGTGTGCGAGATCATGGTCACCGAGTTGCCGGTGCCACCGACCGGGTAGCCGGCATCTTCGAGTGCATGAATGAGCGGCTCGACCTTCTCCTTCTTGGAGACCATGATCTCCATGTTGGAGCGGATGGTGAAGCGTACATAGCCCTCACCAAACTTGTCGATGATGTCGCACAGCAGGTTGATCTCGTAGGGGCCAAGCTGGCGCTGCGTTCCGCAGCGGATCGACCAGATCTCGTCACCGCTCTTGGCCACGTGGTGCAACACCCCGGGGCGCGGGCGATCGTGATAGGCCCAGTTGCCGAAATTCTTGATCATCAGCGGATGCATGTACTGGAACGGATCCGGGCAGCCGGATTCGATCGGGGGACGCATCTTCGGTGCTTCTGCCATTGATTCAGTCTCCAAACAAACGGTTCGTCTCGACGTCGTTTCGGGTCCGGCCGGTATGCAGTTCACATCCGGCCGGAGGTTCGGCGTCCGCTAGCCAGCTGCCTTGCGCTGGACCCACTTGGCCGCTTCCTGATCCCAGTCATCCGAGCGGAAGTAGGACGTGGTACGCGGGTGCGTGATCATGTTCGGGTCGACCTCGAGCCCGATGCCTTCCAGGAAATTACTGAGACCGATGCGATCGATCATCTCGCCGCAACGCTCGTGCTCCAGGCCGTTCTCCGCCCAGAAGTCGATGATGTTGTGGGAGAGCTCACGCAGTTTGTCGTAATCCTCCTCCGTCTCGAGCTTCATGAACGGGACGATCACGGTGCCGAACAGGTCGCCGATCTTGAGGGTGCGCTTGCCACCGACCAGGATCGTGACGCCCTTGTCGTCGCCGGGGGAGAGCGCCTTGGTCATGACGTTGATGCAGTGCATGCAGCGCACGCAGTTGCGATTGTCAACGGCGAGGGTGTCATCGTCATTGAGCGACAGCGCCTGCGTCGGGCAGCGCGCCACGACGTTGTCGATGACGTACTTGCGGCTCTTGCTCTTCACGAACGCCTTCACTTCCTTCTGATCGACCTTCATGTCGTCGCGCCATGTGCCGATGACCGAGAAGTCGGCGCGCTGGATCGAGTTCATGCAGTCGTTCGGACAGCCCGAAACCTTGAACTTGAACTTATACGGCAGGGCAGGGCGATGCATGTCGTCGAGGAAGTCGTTCACCAGCAGGCGGTGGATCTTCGGCTCGTTGGCACAGGACTGCTCGCAACGCGCGGCACCCACGCAGCTCATGCCGGTGCGCACGCACGGACCGGCGCCGCCAAGGTCCCAACCGTACTCATTGATCTCGTCGAAGAAGTGCTGGGTCTTCTCGCTGGTCGTACCGATGAACATGATGTTGCCGGTCTGGCCGTGGAAGGCGATCAGGCCCGAACCCCACTTGTTCCACGAGTCCGACAGCTTGCGCAGCATATCGGTGGTGTAGTGGTTACCGGCAGGCGGCTGCACGCGCAACGTGTGGAATTCCTTCGACTCCGGGAACATGGAGGCAACCTCGGAGAAGCGCGGGATGATGCCGCCGCCGTAGCCGAACACTGATACGGTGCCGCCCTTCCAGTATCCCTTGCGGGTCTTGTAGGAGTGCTCGAGCTGGCCGAGAAGGTCGACCATCATGTCGTTGTTCAGGGCAAGGCGCTTCAGACCCGTGACGAAGCTCGGCCACGGACCGCTCTCGAGCTGGTCGAGCAACGGCGTCTTGTGGAACGGCTTGCTGGACTTCTTCTGATCCAGCGGAAGGTACGTGGAGTGCTTCTCGGGATTCTTCGGTTTCTTCATCTCGGCCATTTGTGAATTGCCTCCTGGTTCTAGAAGGACGTGCTGATTTTCGGTTTGAGCCCCGAACCGTGCGACTATCTCGCGCGACCGGTCGGGCCATTTCTCTAACATCAGGGTTGGAGACCAACCTCTCCCTTTCGCTCGTCGTGGGCGCGTCCAAACACCCGGACCCGGCCGCGCCTGCTTGTGCTTCTTCCAACCCCATCAAACTGGCGCGAGAGTGTATTGCGCTCGCGCACGCAGCGAAACACTGCGATAGGGGGGAGGAGGTTAAACGATTTGCCCCCCAAAAGGGATATGCCGCTCTAATGGGCGCCCAAGCATTGCTGTGGGACATTCGAGGGCGCAAAATACGCAAATACTTGATCTTGCGTAGATGTCTGTTGCGATCGATGTCGTAAATCCGATCGAATCGTTCAGTTATTTGCTGTATATGGCCACCCCAGTCACTCACTCACATCCTTCCGTATTGGCGAGCCCCTTTCGGTTGGACGATAGCGACAACTATCAACGCTGGCGCGATGCCAAGCTTGAGGATTATCCGTCGCGAGCGGAGGGTCTGATAGTCGAAGTGCGAAATCCGCTCGCCCTGACGGCTGGCGAACGGACCGAAATGCTAGTGCGCCTGCGCAAGACCAATATGGTGATTTACGCTTGCCGCGGCGGGGACTCTAGTGACAAAGGAGTACCTCGCGCGATTGGCACACAGTTTGGGCTCGTCCATCTCGACGAAAACCTGCTGGCGGATGAAGATTCGATTAGTTCGCTGCGCGTCATGCCGGAGAAATCCGGACGCGGCTACATTCCGTATTCGAACAAACGCTTGTTGTGGCACACGGACGGCTACTACAACGGCCCCGACAAGTATGTGCGCGCGTTCGTTCTGCACTGCGTCACGCCCGCAGCCGCCGGCGGCGAGAACTGCCTGCTCGATCCCGAAATCTCCTATATTCGACTGCGCGATGAGGAACCAGAGTACATTCGCGCGTTCATGGCGCTGGACGCCATGACCATCCCTGCCAATGAGGAGAGCGGCGCGATGCGTGCCGCCGTGAGCGGCCCGGTATTCTCCATCGACGCACGCAGCGGTTCCTTGCACATGCGCTATACGGCGCGCTCCCGCTCGATCCGGTGGCGCAACGACAAGGCAACACACGCAGCCGTCAGCCGGTTGGCCGAGATTCTGTCAGAGACGTCACACCATCATTTCTGTCATCGACTGGAGTCGGGACAAGGGTTGCTCTGCAACAATGTGCTGCATAACCGCACCAGTTTTGCCAACGATATGGACAGCGGTCGGGTTCGACTGCTATATCGTGCGCGATACCACGACCGTATCGACGGAACCGGCCTAGGCGAGGCCCGGGAGTAATCATGCTCTATCTCAGCGAGGTGCTGCTGCAGCACCATGACATCAGCACTTTTGATGAGTTGTGTGACGTGATCACGCAGCGTGCGAAGGGCGAGATGTTCCTCAAGATCGACGTCAAGCCACCGTACCCTGATACGCCGGCGAACTGGGAAGATCGACTCGAGGGGGCCTTCGTAGGTATCCATTCAGTCACGAAATAGCCGTCGCCTGCCTTGAACAGGGGCTCGCTCGGCCCCATCAGGCAGGGACATTCACGCAATCAGTGCTTACCGTGAAATATCTCAAGACCGAAGAAGTGCTGGCAGACATGGACAGCGGCGAGGATACCCGCGAGTCCGATATTCTGCTTGAAAATCACGTCGATGATCTTCGCCAGAAGCTGATTCAGCTACCCGCCGGCGGTGACGCGCAGGATCGTGCTGTGCTGTTGCTTGAGCTCGGCCGCAGCCTGGTTCGCCTCAATCAGATGCAGGATGCCTGGGACGCCGGCAAAGAAGCATTCGAAACCTACGTACAGCGTGAAGCTTGGGAGGGCGCGATACAGGCGCTCGAGATCATGTTCCTGTCTGACCAGCCTGACTCGCTGCCGGCATTGGGACAGGCGATCTGGCTCGCGGTAACTTATCCAGTGGATCCGGAGTTGACCGTCGCCATGCTGCAACACGTGGTCGATGAGACGCCGCCGGACTCTGATGGCGCTGCCGTGGCCGCAGCTGCCGCGCACTACGTAGCCGACCTGCGCATGCCAGAGGGCAAGGAGCGCGAGAATCTTATCTTCTACACCAATCAGATGCTCGTCACGGTCGCCCGTCGGCACAGTGATGTTCAGGACCAGGAATCCTTCTCGCGCTGGTTCAAGCGTCTCGAGCTGGATGATCCGGCGAAGTTTCTTGTGCGTCTGCGCAACGTGGTCGACGTACTGGTGCAGCAAAACTGGTGGTTTGACCGCGACGCCCTGAAGGCCAAGCTCCCGGTGCAGTGATATGTACTGGCAGGAAACTTCCCATGAGACGAAGGCTGTGCGTGATGACGTCATTGACGTCGCCTTCAGCATCGCCTGTCGCACGCTTCCCGTCGATCACGCCTGGGTACTGTCTCGCGCGGTACTCGAGGTACTGCCATGGCTCGCCGAGGAGGGAGGTGCCGGCGTGCATACCATCCACGTTGCAGAATCGGGCAATGGCTGGATGCGCCCCGAGGGCGGCGATGCGCTGCTCTACCTGTCACGACGGACAAGACTGACGCTGCGCGTGCCGCGCCGCCGGCTCGAGGATACGCGCCGTTTGAGCGGCCACCGTCTGGACATCGATGGACATTCGTTGGCGGTGGGAGAGGGCGCCGAACGTGCCCTGGCAACCAACCCGGCGGTGTTTGCGCGCTACATTGTCACGGAAGGTGCTGTGGATGAAAGCGCCTTTCTCGCCCAGGCCCACGCCGCGTTGCGAGCGATGGGAGTGAGCCCGCGCAAAATGCTATGTGGTATCGAACACACCATCCGGACACCAGATGCCGCGCTGCGAACCCGCAGCCTGATGGTGGCGGACCTTTCGCCCGAGGAATCGGTAGCGCTGCAGGCCGAAGGGCTTGGCCCGGAACGCACGCTGGGTTGTGGACTGTTTCTGCCGCACAAGGATATTCGGGAAATCAGCCCCACCGGGCCCGGCTTGGAATAGGAACGACGGATTTGTATTATTCGCGCCGCTATGCGCCGCGGCCGGCGCCGAACACCGTTTTCTTGCAATTCTCGAAGGGGGAAACATGAGCATCGAATTTGACGGCAAAACTATTGAGACTGACGCCAACGGCTATCTCAAGAGCGCCGAGGACTGGAGCAAGGAGCTCGCGGAGCACATGGCGGGCCTTGAAGGCGTGACACTCACGCAGAAGCATTGGGATCTCATCGAATACTTGCGCGATGAGTATTTCAACAACAACGGCACCCAGCCCAACACGCGCCACATCTGCAAGGCGATGTCAGACAAGTGGGGAAGCAACGTCTCGCAGAAGGATGTCTACGACCTGTTCCCCAAAGACCCGAGCAAACAGGGCGGGCGCATAGCCGGCTTGCCGGAGTCGCGTCGCAAGGGCGGTTACTGATTCCCTTCCGCCGACCGATTTTAGTGACCCAGCGAATAGGCGGCCACACGTGCAAGCGTGTGGCCGTTCTGTTTTCCGGATCCAGGCGCGATAATTGTTTGCCATGCTGACCACGCTTGTGGATGTCAAAACGCTCGCCCGGCATCTGAATGATCCGGGCTGGGTCACAGTCGACTGCCGCTTTTCGCTCAGCAATCCAGACGCCGGACGCCTCGCGTACGAGGCCGCGCACATCCCCGGCGCTCGCTACGCGCATCTTGAACAGGATCTGTCGTCGCCCGTGACCGCATCCAGCGGGCGCCATCCGCTGCCGGATCCGATACGGCTCGCAACGCGGCTGGGCGCGTGGGGAATCGATGCCAGCAAACAGGTCGTGGTGTACGACGACACCTTCGGCGCCATGGCGGCACGCCTATGGTGGCTGTTGCGCTGGATGGGGCATGAGTCCGTTGCGTTGCTGGACGGAGGACTGCCGCGCTGGCAGCGCGCAGGGCTGCCCATTACGAAAGACCTGCCTGCGATCGTGGTGGCTCAGTTTGTGCCGCGAATGAACCAGACCCTGTTGGCAAACGTCGTCGACGTTGAGCGCGCGGTCGCTGAAGGATTTCTGGTGATGGACGCGCGCGCCGAGGAGCGCTTCACGGGAGAAATCGAACCCCTCGATCGCGTGGCAGGACATGTGCCCGGGGCACGCAATGCGCCCTACGATGACAACCTCGATCTAAGTGGCGAATTCTCCTCCGACGAGGCGCTGCGCGAACACTACGGTGCGCTGCTCGGGCGCACGGCGCCTGCGAAGGTAATTCACATGTGCGGCTCGGGCGTGACTGCGTGCCACAACATACTCGCGATGGAGCATGCCGGCCTGCGTGGTGCCCGGCTCTATGCCGGCAGCTGGAGTGAGTGGATTACTGACCCGAATCGCCCGATTGCAACCGGCGAGTAGGGTAGGCGCTCGCGGAACATTACCGGCTATCGCAAGTCGCCAAGAATCATTTTGGTTCGGCCGGATCGATCGCGCACCTGAATGAAACCCTGGGGGTCTCCCGCGACGAAGGCTGCCTGAGCGCGCTAGCCTTTGTGCGCGCGGTCCTCTGCCGCATGTTTGGTCGAATCGGCGACCTTGTCCATCAGCGCGAACAGCAGGCCCGAGACAACCAGCACCACGTGGATACCGACCTTCCACGCGAGCGCCTGATCGGCCACCGTCCAGCTATGCGCGGCGAGCGGGTCGCCGCTAAACGATGTGATGCGGACAAATGCCTTGAGGAGCTCGATTGCGGAGATCGCCACGATCGATGCGATGAGTTTTACCTTGAGGCCGGAGAAGTCCACCTTGCCCATCCACTCCGGCCGGTCCTCGTGGCCGCCCGTGTCGATCTTCGAGACGAAGTTCTCATAGCCGCTAAAGATGATGATGAGCAGCAGATTTGCCACCAGCGACATGTCCACGAGCGTGAGGATCGCGAGAATGGTCTCGGATTCAGAAGCCGTGAAGATATGACCGATCACGTGAAGAAACTCCTGCGCAAATTTGACCAGCAGTAGCACGACCGCCACCACCAGTCCGAAATAGAATGGCGCCAGCAGCCAGCGGCTGTTGAAAATTGCTAGTTCAAGAGCATGCTCGAGTTTTTTCATGTGGCTATCGGTTCAATAATGCCAGCGGGCAATGCGGAATGCTTGCCCAATGGGCGCGCAATTATCATTGTCGGCAAGAAAAGCGCAAGCGCCGGCCGCCTAACGAACACGATTGACTATTTTGCGAACACCTGACTTGGGTCCGCGAACGCCTTGAACTCGAGCGCATTGCCGCTCGGGTCAAGGAAGAACATGGTAGCCTGCTCTCCCACTTGCCCTTTGAATCGAACGTACGGCTCGATCACGAAACGCGTGCCGGCAGCGCGCAGACGTGCCGCAAGCGTCTCCCAATCCGCCATGCCGAGGATCACGCCGAAGTGCGGAACCGGCACCTGCTTGCCGTCCACCTGGCTGTGGGCCGCGACCCTTGTCCCGCCCGGCGACAGGTGCGCGACGATCTGGTGGCCGTAAAGATCAAAGTCGATCCAGGTATCGGCACTGCGTCCCTCGGGACAGCCGAGTAGCTTGCCATAGAAGGCCCGCGCCGCCGCGAGGTCGTGCACGGGAAACGCAATGTGAAAAGGACTCACTTCTTCTTCTCCAGTTTCAGCGACGCCGAGTTTATGCAGTAACGCAGGCCAGTCGGCTTCGGGCCGTCCGGAAAGACGTGGCCAAGATGCGCGCCACACTGTTTGCAGTGCACCTCGGTGCGCTGCATGAAGAGAGTGATATCGCTTTCCTCGCCGATATTCTCCGGCTTGAGGGGCGCATAGAAGCTCGGCCAGCCGCTGCCAGAATCGAACTTTGTATCCGAGCCGAACAACTCGGCGCCGCAGCACACGCAGCGATAGGTTCCTTCCTCGTGACAGTCCCAGTAACGGCCGGTAAAAGGATGCTCGGTGCCTTTCCTGCGTGTAACGCGGAATTCATCCGGATCCAGTTGCTGGCGCCACTCGTCGTCGGTCTTCTCGATCGGGGTCTTGGAGTCGCTCATGTGCGTGCACTCGTCGTGTGTTTCAGACCGGTTGGTCGTTTCCAGACTCCGCGTCCTGACGCTCCGTGGCAAGAGAATTCGTCAGGCCCGCCAAATCGCGCGGAATCAGCAAGCCGGCACTCGCCGGGCGCGGACTATGGGCCCAGCGAATCAGGCACTGGAGCTCGGAACCCGCCTGTCCCAGCCGGAGAACCGGCTGCTTGGATTCCGATGCGCAGCGCTATACATCCCCCCACATTCGCACGAGATTCACGTAGGCGCGATTGACGATCACTGCCTCCTCGGTCTCGGATGAGTCCGCCAACATCTTTTCGCGTACCCGGTTCAGTTCATAAAGTAGCTCGCGCTGTGCCGGGTCGCGTATCAGGCTTTGGACCCAAGTCACGGCCACCAGTCGCTCGCCTCGCGTGACCTCGGCGACATGATGCAAGCTGGAGGATGGGTACATCACCGCGTCTCCGGCCGGCATCTTCACGCGCTGGTCGCCAAAGTTGCCGCGCACCACCAGCTCACCGCCGTCGTACTCGTCCGGCTCATTGAGAAAAATCGTGATCGACACATCGGTTCGGTAGAGCGCACCATCCGCTCCCATCACTGGGTCATCGACGTGGTCGCCATAGCGCATACCCGGTTGGTAGCGCGCATAAAATGGTGCCGCGACCTTGAGCGGCAGTGCGCCTGCGCGATAGTCCGGGTGGCGAACGAGGCTGCCCATGACGAGGTTGTCGACCTGCGAGATCTCTTTCGACTCGCGGTTCGCCTCGAGGTTGTGCTTCACGCGCGAGGCAACCATACCCGCCGACAACTTGCCATCACGAAACGCGGCGCGCGAGAGGATCTCTCGTGCACCGAGTAGCTGGTCGCGGGTCAGAACATTCTTTAGCGGCAGCAACATGTCGGCACCTCGGACAGCGGCGGCAAAGATTATAGGCAGGTGCTCAGCGGTAAAACAGTGACAACCCACCGAGCAGGATGAACCAGGCCACCACGCGGCGGAAGTGTGCCTCGCGCACGTGAAAGTGCAGGCGGTTGGCGAACCAAAGCGCGAGCACCAGGAACGGCGCAGAAAAAAGCATCATCTCGACGATTTGTTCACTGTACGCATCCTGCACGACATAGCCGAGGGCGCGCACGCTATTGAGTGGCAGGAAGAATGCGAAAGCGTAATTGCGCACGACCGTTTTGTTGTCGAACGTCGCGAGCAGCCGTGTCATGGCGATCGGCCCGCTGATGCCGAACAGTCCCTGCGATACCCCGCCAAGCGTATCAAGCAGCCGCGCCGTTACCGGATGAAGGCGCAGTCGCTGCGGTGACATGACCAGATAGGCCCCAGCCAGCGTGATCATGCTGGCGAGCAGCATGCGAAACAGCCCAAGCGAGACATAGTAGAACATCGTGAGTCCGGCCAGTGCGCCGAGCACCGCAAACGCCATCATGCCGGCGACGAAGCGCCACTCTACGGTCCTCGGGGAACGCGCCAGACCGATGCTCGCCACCAGAATCTGTGGCAAGACCGAATAGACCACCAGCGTCTTGCTGTCGTACAGCCAGGCCAGCAACGGCAGCATCATCACCGTGCCGGCCAGACCGAAAACAATTTCGAAGGAGTAGGTAAGAACGCAGACCAGGGTGAGGACAACCAGCGCTGACATAGCGCTAGGCGAAACAAACCCAGGTTGTAGCGATGTACTTGACGCCTTTTTCAAGGGTGACGGCGCGATGTATATGCGTCCAGAACGGCGGGAACAGCACCAGCCTTCCCAGCTTTCCCTGTTGCGGCCGGACCCGAATTCCCTGCAGCGCGAATTCCGTTTCGCCACCCGGACCTTCGACGTCGTTGAGATACCACAGCGCGACCAGTTGCCGGCTCATGAATTCACCCGGTCCGCTGTCTATGTGCCAGTGGTAGTACTCGCCGGGCAGATAGCGCTGCAGGTTGTAACCAATGTCCTTGAAACGGTTCACGCCGAAGAACGGAAACTCGCGCGCCACGTCACGCAGGGCCGTGCCCAGCGACTGGCGCAGCACCCCGTCGATGTCACGCCAATCCTCGTGTGCGCTGACGAAGAGATCCGTAGTCTTCTTGATGGACGCCTCTTCGGACAGCTGCGTGCCGATGCGCCCCGGGTACTGCTGCTCGATGCGCTCTTCGAAGCGGCGCAGCATTTCACGACAGACATCGCCCGGCAGTGCCTGGGGGATCTCGTAGATAAAGGAATGCGGGGCGACTTCGCGCAGAGTCATGACAGGGCGGCGTGCGGGCCTGGGCATTATGGTTGTCGCCCATTGCGTTCGTCAAACCTCGCGAAACGCGTGCGCCGCCGCGGGCGGACAGGGCAAATCATGGTATAAACGCCAGCACTGCAGCTCTCGCGAGTCGTCAGCGTGCCAACACATTCGCCGGGTTCTCCCGGTGCCCTTCGAAAGAATCTGCTTCGGGAATTCTTTCCGGCCCAGCCTTTCGCAACCGCACGGGAAAAAACGCTCGGCGGCATTGGCGCTTTTGTGGCGATGTTCGGCCTGGTTGCCGGTTCAGCCTATCTTGCTCCACAGCATCTGGTCTTCGTGGTGGCTTCGATGGGGGCGTCGGCCGTGCTTTTCTTTGGTGCCCCGCACTCGCCGCTGGCCCAGCCCTGGGCTTTTGTTGGCGGTCATTTTCTTTCCGCGTTTATCGGCGTGACGTGCTTCAAGCTGATTCCGCAACCGCACCTGGCAGCCGCCGCTGCGGTATCGATCGCCATTGTCGCCATGCACTTCGCGCACTGCCTCCACCCTCCGGGCGGCGCCACCGCACTGGTAGCGGTAATTGGCGGCGAAGCGGTGCATCAGCTCGGTTATGGCTATCTTTTGGTGCCAGTCGGCATCAACGTAGCGCTGTTTCTGTCACTGGCGCTTCTCATCAACAACTTCATTCCCGGGCGCCGCTACCCGGCTGCGAGCGCGGCCATGCAGTCGCTGCCCGCCGATCCGCTGCTGCGATTGGGCGTCAACCGGGCGGACCTCGAGGCTGCGCTTGCTGACATGGGGACGTTCATCGACGTCAGCGAGTCAGATCTCGAGCAGATATATAGCAAGGCGCTGCTTCGATCCCACCAGCGCCGGCTTGGCGAGGTGCAGTGCGCCGAGATCATGCGGCGCGATGTGATCACCGCGGAATTTGGCGACGCTCTCGAGGAAATCTGGACGCGCATGCTCGAACAAAAGGTGAAGGGCATCCCGGTGGTCGATCGGGCGCGGCGCGTAGTCGGCATGGTCACGATCATCGACTTCCTCAGGCTTGCCGGGAAGCCGGCCTCGGGACACGTCTTCGATCGTCTGCGAAGCATGATCCGACGCACCAGCGGCACTACTTCCGACAAGCCGGAGGTAGTGGGGCAGATCATGTCACAGCCGGCCATCTGTGCGCGTGACACGGCCCATATCGTCTCGCTTATCCCTTTGTTCATGGAGCACGGCATTCATCATGTGCCGATCGTGGATAGTGAGAACAAGCTTGCGGGGATCGTTACACAGTCCGACCTGACCGAAGCGCTCTACCGCTACCGCGCGGTGTTGCGCTAGCGAACCGGCGTGCCGGTCAGTTCGTCGAATCGGCGCTTGACGGCCTCAAGTCTCGACGCGTTAGCTTCGCCTTCCGTTTCAAAGAGCGGTGATTCCGTCCACTGGTTGCGCGCCGCATCCAGTGTGGCGAACCGGTAATTCTTGCCCACGCGATAGACTTGACTGACCTCCTTGCCGGCACGCTCCATCGCCGCAAGCCGACCGATGTGCGGACCCTGGTTTGCACCCGGCTGCCCCCCGGGAGCGGGCGAAGCGAAGAAAAATTCGGTGCTGAGCGGTTCGCCACCCATGTCGATTTGCACGCCTGTGACGTTCGGCAGATGCTTCAGGATGTAACCCGCCATGAGCAGCGCAAGGTTCTCATTAGCGGTGCTGAGTGCACCAAGTAGTTTGTCGGCCGCAATCTGGCAGCGTTGCACGCGATCGGGATGCTCTATCCACTCCGGGCCCATCCGCCAGCCGGCGTCCATGTCGCTATCCATCTTCGCGAAAAACGCCTCGGCATCAACGAGCATCGATTGCTCCACCTCGAGCGCCAGCCGCTTGCCGCCCGCGTCGACTTCGAGCCTCATGCGTGGCGCGCCTTGCTCTCAGTGTCGGAGCAATTTCCGGCGCTTTCGAGCAGCGCCTCGATGCGAGGAGGGGCATCCTCTCCGTGCGCAGTAAACAAATCGAGCATCTGACGCGCCGTTTCTAACCAGCGCTGTTCGCCGCCGCGCGCCGCCGATCGCAGGGCGCTTGTCGACTCGTGCTCGGCAAACTCGCGATAGGCCGCCAGTAGTTCCGGGAACAGTTGCTTGCGCATGCCGCTGAAGTTGCCAAA
>LJVB01000057.1 GCA_001304215.1 Acidithiobacillales bacterium SM1_46
TCACTGGTCATTCCGAGCGATTGGACGCAGGATGTTCCGGCTCGCTATGGAAAGCGGCACGTGGGCATTGCCTATTCGAACATCTACCCGAGAATCGACACCTCGCCGCCGGGCGCGCGGCCGAAGCCTGACTCGGCAGAAGTACTGAACCAATCCATACAGCCGACTCGCTGACGCCTCGTGGCAGATCGGTACTGTCAGCTAACCAAGCCTTAGCGGACCTCTTTTCTTTGGCCCGCACGGGGCAACTGACTCGCAAGAAAGATTCTTTCTCCGGGACCTAAACGGTCCCGCGATGCGTCATTACCCTTAGGCACATTACTGGGTTTGATGTTTGAACCACGGCGAGTGCTCGCGGCCCGACATGGTCGGGTCGTCCATCCACTTAACTTCAGGTTAGGAGCGAATCATGTCTGAGAAGAGAAAGCTTGTGGTTGTCGTCACCCGGGGTCTCGATGACGAGCGTTCGTCGGTCGCACTGAGCGTGGCAAACAGTGGCATCAATTCCGGTCTCGAGGTCACGATGTTTCTGGTTAGCGCGGGGGTCGATTTGGCACGCCGGGGCGCCACCGCCGTGGCCCAGTTGAATCCGCTCGACCCGCCGTTGGGCGAGATGCTCGATAACTTCATGGCGAGCGGGGGCAACATTCTGGCTTGTCCGCCCTGCGCCAAGGTGCGCGGCTACGGCCAGAATGACCTGGTCGAGGGCGTTCGCGTGACGAGTTCGACCGCCATGCACGAGCTAATCGGCCAGGGCGCCGCGACGCTGAGTTTTTAGGGGTCATTGACGCAAGTCCCGCTCCCGGTCCCGGAATTTTTCTCGATATTCCGGGACCTGGGACCCCGGGAAATGCGTCTAGAGAAGTAGGGGCAGCCAAAATGAATCAGAACATGCGGATTTATCTGCCAGCGAGGGGGAAAAGCCATGTGTGAGCTACTTGCCATGAGTTCCAGTCGGCCTGCCGAAGTGGGCGAATATCTCGCCCAACTCATGCCGCGCGGGGGGAAGACCGGTCCGCACGCTGACGGTTGGGGGGTCGCGTACTACGAGGGACGCGCGGCGCGGGTCTTCAAGGATCCGACACCTGCTGCCGAAAGCCGCTTTCTTGCCATGCTGGCGCAACATCCGTTCAGGAGCACCGCCGTGATTGCCCATATCCGCCGGGCCAATCCGGCCATGTTCGGGCGGGCCACGGCGAACACCCATCCCTTCGAGCGCGAATGGAACGGACGCTCCTGGGTCTTTGCCCATAACGGCAAGCTGCCCGGCTTGCACGAGAAATGCGCTCGTGCAGACACCCGCTTTCAGCCGCTTGGTGATACGGACTCGGAACTGGCATTCTGCTATATCCTCGATGCCATCGCGCACGGAATTGGCCGGGACCGATATTTCTCACCGACTGTGCTGGTGGATACCATTCAACCGGTGGTGGACGAGTTGGCGACGTTCGGAGAGTTCAATTTCATTCTCAGCGACGGAGAATGCCTTTATGTCCACGCCCATACCAATCTGCACCGGCTGCAACGAACGGTTGCCACCGAACAGGGTGTTAACAAGATGACTCTGCTGGCGACCGACCCATTGACCGCAGAGCCCTGGCGGCGACTGGAATCGGGCAGCATCCATGTCTACCAGCATGGCGAAGAGATTCTCGAGCAGGAACAATTAATGGTGCCGCAGCACTGGCCGGTACCAAGTGCGGTACTTCTAAGCGCAGCGATATAGTCTGGATGTCCAGTGACCGATCCGGACACAAAAGCCTGGTTCAGCCGCAATATCGAACAGTGCATGGACTCCCTGTACGGGCTGGCGCTGCGTCTGACCCGAAGCAATGCGAATGCGGAGGATCTGGTCGCCGAATCTGTTGCCAAGGCGTGGTCAGCCCTTGCAACGCTGGAAGACAAAGAGCGCTTTCGTCCGTGGCTGTTTCGCATCTTGCACAATTGCTACATCAGCGAATATCGCAAGAAGTCGGTTCGCCCTGTTGAATATGGCTACGACGATATTGTTGTTGATGGAAAGGAAGACGATATTACGGGCTTCTTGATCGAACAGCCCGACGATTTTCTGAACTGGTGGGGAAACCCGGAACGCGAGTTTGCCAACAGTCTTCTGGGTGAGGACATTGTGTCCGCCATTCAGATGCTGCCGGAGGCGTTCCGGATAGCGGTACTACTGGTCAATGTAGAGGGCCTTTCCTATGACGAGGCCGCAGAAGTGCTGGGTGTGCCGCCGGGCACGATTCGTTCCCGCATGAAGCGCGGACGCACCTTGCTGCAGAAGGCGTTGTGGCAACATGCCAACGAGGCGGGTCTGATCACCGACGATGTAAAGAGAGGTTGCAAGTCATGAAAGACAGCAAAGACAAACCCGAGATTGACGAGATCGGCTGCCTGGAGGCGATCAACGGGCTGTACGCCTATCTCGATGGTGAAATGAATGATCCGGAATCAATTGCGAAATTCGAGCATCACCTGGAACATTGCCAGGCGTGCTATTCGAGGACGGAACTGGAGTCCGCGCTCGGTGAGCTCATTCGCAAATCCGCCAAGGGCAAGGCGCCGGAAAAACTGCAGAATCGACTGCGCAAGCTGATAGACGGGATTTAGGCAGGGGAATCTGACATGGTAGCGCGCATCGTCTCGATCGTTCTGCTGATGGCATTCAGTGTTATCGCGAGCGCTGACGAACAGGCGACCTATGCCCCCGGCAAGGTTGTTTACGATTTCTCGAGCCCGGATCCCCAGGTGCTTGCGCATCTCCTTGACCGGGCGAGCCTGCTCCAGAACCATTACGGCAATAATCCCTTTGATGCGTCTATCGTCATTGTCGTGCATGAAGGCGCCATTCCGATGTTCGCCAGTACCAACCCGGACGCCGATGTCGACGTGATGCGCCGGGCGGCAAGCCTGGTGATGGGGGAAGTCATTCAGTTCAGGTTGTGCCGTGCGTCAGCCCGCATGCAGGGTTTTGGTGGTGGGGATTTTCATGACTTCATTACCCTGGTTCCGATGGCGGATGCCGAGATTGTGCGACTGCAACGCGCAGGTTATGCCTATCTTAACTGACGAGTTCTCAAGAATGCGCGTCGGTGGTTGATGGCAATAGCGCCGCCCACTTCCATAAACATGGCCATCCCGACAACCCCGGGGTAGATATCGCTTGACGGTGGATTGACTAGTTGCATCCATGTTGGAATCTCTACTGACCACCTATGGATACCCGATTCTTATTGTCGGGACGTTTCTCGAAGGTGAAACCGTTTTGATTCTCGGTGGCGTCTCGGCTCATCTGGGTTATTTGTCGCTGGATTTGGTGATTGCGTGCGGGTTTTGCGGGACTTTCCTGGGGGATCAGCTTTATTTCTTTCTCGGTCGGCGCCACGGTTCAGCATTTCTGGCTCGGTACCCGTCACGGCGTGCACGCGCAGACCGGGTGTTGCACCTGCTAGGTAAACACCAGAATCTGGTCATATTGAGTTTTCGGTTTCTCTACGGATTGCGCACTGTAACGCCGTTCGCCATCGGCATGAGCAAAGTTTCCTATGCGCGCTTCACCGTGCTCAATCTGGTCGGTGCCGGCATCTGGGCAGTGGGCATCAGTCTCGCTGGTTACTACTTTGGGCACGCGGTAGATGTGGTGTTGGGTGATATCAAGCACTATGAACTTGAGATTCTGGCAAGTATCGCAGTGGTTGCCGTGCTGATCTGGCTGGTACGTTTCTTCCGTCAAAGCCGATCCGGCTGAACATAGAACCGTGACGCGTTCGATGTCGTCAGTGCATCCCTCGGGGTGGAAGAACTTCTCCGGGGTGACTGGGTAGGAAATCGTTCCAGAGGCTCGTAAGCTATTGGGCATGTGCTACTCGGCAATGGTGGAACAGCGGCTGAAGTCCCTTGGCCTGCGCTTCAAGGCGCGGATCGATACGCCGCGGTTCGAGGAGCTGTTTCGCCGCCGGTTGGGCGACGAGGGCATCAAGATCGGCAAGGCCCTGGAGGCTAACTTCGAGAAGCCCGAGACGCCCGCCGAACACGTGATCAAGCAGTTGATCGTGGAGTATCGCACCCGCCGGGCGGCGCAATGGGAGGCGGAGCTCTTCAAGCAGAAGAAGCGTCTTGCCAATGCCGAGCGGGCCCTCAAGACAAAGGAAACGAAGAAAGCCCGCGAAGACCAGCGCATTGCCGGCAACAAGGTCGCCTGGCATGTGCGCAAGCTCGCGGAGCTTCGCCGTAGCACGCCTGAGCCGCAGGATTCCCGGATCTTTCCTTTCTGGTATGCCCCGGTGGTGGTCGCGGAGGGGGAGGAACTGGTGATCCGGCCGATGCGCTATCATTGCCGCCCGAACGGCAAGCCCGCCTCGTATGACAAGCGCTACGACGGACTCTACAACGCCCGGCGCGACAGCCTCGGGAAGTTCTGGAAGGGCCTCTTTGGCCAGCATCATGCAGTGCTGGTGGTCTCAAGCTTTTTTGAGAATGTGGCGCGCCATGATTACGAGAAGCGTGCCCTGGCCCCGGGGGAGAAGGAACAAAACGTGGTTCTTCACTTCAATCCCCGCGCCAGGGAGGACATGTTGATTGCCTGCCTATGGGATCACTGGCAATCACCGGGAGAACCGGATCTCTATTCGTTTGCGGCGATCACCGACGATCCGCCGCCGGAGGTTGCCGCCACCGGCCACAACCGCTGCCTGATACCGCTCAAGCAAGACAATCTTTCAAGATGGCTCCGGCCGGACGGGCTCGACGCCGCGCAGCTCGATGCATTGCTCGATGACCGCGAGCGCCCTTACTACGAACACGAACTGGCGGCCTGAACGCCGCGCGCGCCGCTCAAGACGGTCCATCCATCCCGGCACAGTCGCCTTTGATCGGGCAGACTGCCGAGACATGGCGTAATTGCTTCCAGATGGTTGTCTCACGTCGCAGTCCCGCCTGAAAGGTGGCGACATGGTGCGGTTCGGTCAAACGAGCCCGCGCCAATCTCAAAAACAGCACAAGGAGGCGACGAATGAATCGGTTTGTATTGGTTTCGGCAGCAGCAGCGTCGGTGGCGATGGGCGGCTGCGTGAGCACAGGCAAGTACGAGAAGCTCGAGACCGACAAGAATCAGGAGATCGCCAGTCTCCAGAAGGAAAAGACCTCGCTGCAGGAGCAGATTGCGGCACTGGAGCAGCAGAAGACGGCGTTGCAGACCACCAGCCAGCAAAGCCAGTCGCAATACGACGCACTGGTGAAGAAGCTCTCCGCGGAAGTAGAGCACGGTCAACTCCAGGTGCGGCAGTACCAGAACATGCTGTCCGTGGACGTGGCGGAGAAGATCTTCTTCGACTCCGGGCGCGCGACCCTGAAGGAAAGCGGCAAGGAGGTGTTGGCGAAGGTTGGGGAGGCGTTGAAGTCCTATGAGAACAAGGTGATCCGGGTCGTGGGTTATACCGACAATGTGCCCATCGCCAAGGCCACCCAGAGCATCTATCCGACCAACTGGGAATTGTCCGTGGCGCGCGCGACCAACGTGGTTCGTTTCCTGCAAGACGTTGGCATACCGCCGGAACGCATGGTGGCGGCCGGTCGCGGCGAGTACTCCCCGGTCGCCTCGAACGACACACCCGAGGGGCGGCAGAAGAATCGCCGCATCGAGATCATGTTGATCGACCAGGGCTTGGCCGAGGAACTATCCAAGTCCCAAAAGTAAAGCCGGTCGGGGCCGGCGGATCGAGGCTGGGTGAGGGCCGAATATTCGCTGCTATTTCCAGCCGATCAGATCGCGGCACGCAATGGGGGCGGTGCCGTCTAGTCGAATCGGTGCTGCTGCCTCATTGCTTCTGGCGTGCAGTGGTGGACGGCCGTGCGACTACTTGAGCATCTGATACTTCGTCCCCGCAATCTCGACGATGTCGCCCTTCGCAAGCAACTGGCCACCGGGCGGGACCGGTTTGTCATTTATCCGTGGCTCGCCGGGGCCGACCTGTGCGCTCAGGACGTAGCCATCGGGGGTGCGGTAGATTCGGGCCGGGCTCTTGCCCGGGTTGTCGATGATGGTTTCCTCTTTCATGAGTGGCACACGCTTGCCCTTGTCCTTGCCGTCCACGCCCAGCAGCTGCGCGTACCCCGTGATAAGCCGGGTCTTCTCGAGCGAATCTTCCGGTGCGGCGGGGGCCGCCGGGCGAGCGCCGAATGCCGGCGCATCGAGCACCACGTCATCGCGATAGACCAACTCGTGCTCACCGATGATGATCGTGTCGCCGCGCTGCAGCAGATGCCGCCGAATGCGCCTGGCCTCGAGTAGTGTTCCGTTGGTGCTGCCGAGATCCTCGATCGTCGACTTGGTGCCGACCGTCTTTATCACGGCGTGCTTGCTACTAACGCTCTTGTCGTCCTTCAACACGATGTCGCATGCCGGGCTGCGGCCAATCGTCATATCGCCCAGTTTCAGGGTGAATTCGCCGACTTTGCTGCCCTTGGATTTGATCACTAACTTGCCCATATCGTGCTGTCCTACCGCGCCAGGCGGTTCGATGTTCCCAAGACGTTTTGCCTTGCATACATAGCATACAAAATGCGCAGACCAGAAAAAACTGTCGGTCCTGCCGGTATGACATTCGGCGGCACTATCGCGAATGTGACGGCTTTGGCGGGTAACAACCTGGTTGAGTCGGTTGCGTCCGCCGTCGCGAACTGGGACACATGAGGGCGGTAAAGACGCTTTCTCCCGAAAGCTACCGACAAGTCAGTATCCCGCCGGACGCGGGATCGTATGCAATCGATGGGTCACAAACCCGCGTATCCGAGCGACGCGCATTGCCTATCAATACATGCGCGCGCTTGCGGCCATGGCAAATGGCCCGGACCGCACGTAAGCTAGTGGGCGACTGCTGGTACGAGAACGCAAATGAGAGACCCTTGGTCCCGCTCAGCCGGACCGGCTGGGTCCGCATATTACCCATTAGCCACAAATGCGAAGGTATACACGATGAGCAGCGAGAAATATCAAGCTGGGATGGCTGTAAGAAGAGAGGTGCTTGGCGATGAGTATGTCGATAAGGCCATTTCCAGCGCTACTGATTTTACAAAGCCCCTGCAAGACATGGTTACTAACAATTGTTGGGGTGAAGTCTGGGTGCGAGGTGTACTACCGAGAAAGACACGAAGTCTGATAACAATAGCAACCCTGGCGGCGCTCAAGGCACCCACGGAGTTGAAGGCTCATGTGCTTGGTGCTTTGCGCAACGGCTGTACTGCAGAGGAAATCCAGGAAGTCTTGCTTCAGTCAACGGTTTATTGTGGAGTGCCCGCAGGCGTCGAGGCTTTCAGGGCAGCAAAGGATGTAATTGAAAGCTGGCGCACTGGCGGGAATGGTTAGGAAGTAGAGGAATGGGATGCCGCTGACGCGGTGCCAGTTACCTCTGGTGTTAGTCGCCTGCTGCTATAGGGGGGATACATGCACTACCTTCTGTTCTACGATTATGTTCATGACTACATGCAACGGCGAGAAGAATTCCGCGCCGAGCATCTGGCGCTCGCGTGGAAGGCCCAGGAGCGAGGCGAACTTGTCCTGGCCGGCGTGGTAGCCGACCCGATTGATGGAGCTGTCTTGTTCTTTCGGGCCGATTCGCCTCAGCCCATAGAAGCTTTCGTGGCGTCCGATCCGTATGTGCGAAATGGGCTCGTTACGCGCTGGCGCATACGCCCCTGGAACACAGTGGTGGGCGATGAAGCGTGCGCGCCTGCCCGTATTGCCTGACTAATCGCTCTACCTCGCTCGCCGTGTCAATTCAGCGCGCATAGGTGTCCCGACTCATTGGAAACCGAAGCCAGGCGCGGTGTGAACAAACGAGGGCAGCGCATCTACATGCGCCTTCTCTCGCGGCTCTTGGTGTCGAGACGGTCTTGTTTGCCGGTTCGGACGAGCGCAGCGGTATCATCGCATTGGCGTGAGCACAGGATCGTCCAACAGCCGTGGTGACGGTCGAGAACAACGATGGGGCCGCTGTTAACTCGAAAGGTGCACGAAACGTTGCGCGCTGCTGCGCGCGCGCAAGCGCCTGCTATCGAGTGTTCGCTGGATCTGGATCGTACGACGACAACGGTCGAAGTGGGCGCCACGGAGTGGGTCTGGCAAGGCCAACGATTCCCTTACCTGGAAACCTGTAAGGACCGGACCATCTACCGCTGGGCAGGTGAGACCTTTGAGCCGGTTGCGCGTTTCACCACGTCACTGATCAAGTTGGTGCCGACGGAGTGGGGGCCGCCGACCTTCGAGATCGATGGCATCAAGATGTTGCCCACGGCGCAGGTCTCGCCCTATGCGGATGCCGAACGCAAAGTCGCCTTGATTGAACCGCGCGGCAAGGTGATCCTGGATACCTGCGGCGGTCTTGGTTATTTCGCCGCGTGGTGTTTGCAGGGACGGGCCAGGCAGGTTCTTTCTTACGAGAAGAATCCCGACGTGATCTGGCTGCGCGGCCTCAATCCCTGGTCACCGGAGACGGGCAGTGGATTGACGCTGACCCAGGGCGACATTGCCGAGCAAATCGCCTCTCTGCCAGGCGAGTCGGTAGAGGCTGTATTGCACGACCCGCCGCGTTTCGGTATTGCCGGAGAGCTGTACTCGCAAGCATTCTACGACCACCTGGCCCGGGTGATCAGGCGCCAAGGCAAGTTGTTTCACTACACCGGGTCCCCGAACAAACTCACCAGCGGGCGCGATGTGCCGAACGAAGTGGCGAAGCGCTTGCGGAAGGCCGGGTTTGTCGCGAAGTTGATTGGCGATGGCGTGCTGGCGGTGAAGAACTGAGGGAAGACAAACAATTAAACTGCCAGATTCTGGAAAGAGCCCGGAAAGCCGAGCCAGTGAGAGGTATTCAACTTCAAACTGGGTTTTTGAGGTTGCTAGGTCTGCAACCCGTGCGAGGTGCGTGTCGACGTGCCGATGCGCTCGTACTCGGCGATAACCTGTGCGCCGAGTAGCAGAATGATGGCGGCCGCTTCGAGGCTGAGGAGTATAAGAATGGTCGCGGCAAAAGAACCGTACACCACATTCACCAGCGACAGGGTCGAGAAATACCAGACCAGAATATGTCGGGTGATTTCCCACAGCAGCGCTGCCGTCACGCCGCCGATCAAGGCATGGCGTAGCGCCAATCGACCGACCGGCATCACCAGGTAGAGTGAGGTGAGCAGGGCGATCTCGCCGACGATCCCAAGCAGGTAAATCAGCGCCGTTTGGGTGCCACCCAGTGACCACGCGTGACCCATCACGATGACGGTGCGGGTGCCAAGCGCGGCGAGGGCGCCGCTGACGGCGTTGACCACCAGTATTCCCGCTGCCAGCAGCGAGATGTAGCAGTAGGGGATGATGGCCGAAACCAGGAAATGGCGACGCTTGACCGCCACGCGGTGGAAGAAGATTACCGACATGGCGTTCTCCAGGACGGTAAACGCAAGAGAACTGAAAAACAGTAGCAGCGCCAGTCCCGTTACCCCAACCACCTTCCAGTTTTCCAGGAACACGGCAATCTGGGTAACCAGCACTTCGGCTTGCCCCGGGGCCACCAGAACGAGATATTCCTCCAGCGCCGTGAGCAACGCCGGGGTTTCCTGGAATTGCGACAGCAACACCAGGATGAGGGCGAACATCGGCACGATGGACAACAGCGTGTAATAGGCCACCGCTCCGGCCAATAGGAACCCCTGGTTGGCGCGAAAGCCGGCCCCCACCTGGCGCACGAACCGCCAAGGGCGATCGAGCACATACCGAACGCGTGAAGAAAACATGGTCATGGCAAGCGCAGTCAGCAGAAGACGACGGTGGCGACGTTGTTCGGCAAGACCCGGCAATTCCCCTTGCATCTCGTTTGAGATGTAATCCCAGTCGGGATACAACCCGGTGTCGTGCCCTATGCCTAGTTCGGATTATAACCGACCGTTATCAGCCAGCCCCTCATGTTGTCGGCCCAGAGCACCTGGCCACTGAGTCGGATATGCCCGTGTTGCCTGTCCTCCCAGCTCAATGGCAGTTCGCTGCCAACGCCGAGTTGGTAGGAGGTGGTGTAGCCCAGGGTGCGTCGGTTTTCACCGAAGAAGCTATTGGTGCCGAGCAGTAGCACCAGATCGAGCCGCTTCTCGGCGATGGCAAAATTGGTGGGGAAGATCATATCGGCCTTGAGGGCAAGCATATTGGCGCGTTCAGTGAATTTCACGGCGGCGTTGCTTTCACCAAATGAATCGACGTACACATGATAGGCATCCGCTTTGATGCTGCTGGTCCGGTCACGCAGTGACCAGTCATAGCCCAAACCGAGCCCCAGATTGATTACGCTGGCGTTTGTTTCCCAGTTGAGCAATGTTCCTTCAAGCTGATCCTTTATGCTGTTGGTGAGTACCCCGTTGTAAGTTGCGCGATTATCCATCCGCGCCACGCCAGCGCGCAGGCTCGGCCTGAAACGCAAGTGCTCCGTCAATTCCTGCTCATATGTCAGTCCAAGCCCGCCGCCATAGGTGGTCCATTTGGAGTCGATGCTTTCTCCCGGAGCGGGAAAGGTCGCAATCACTTCCTTGGTTTGCTGGTAGGCCAGCGCTACTTCCAGCTGCAGTTTTCTTGCCTTGGTTGCCATCAGGTCAAAGTGAAAGGGAAGCCGGGCAATGGAGATATCGACATCGGAGCCATCTTCATTCCTGATGGTGTAATTCGCGGCGGCAAAGTCCGGCGACAACGTCATCAGGAACAGGAATGCATAGTCGGTCCCGAGATTCGCGGCATCGTCAGCAGCATTGGCAAGCATGCCGACGCCGAGGCCGAAGGTTGCGGTTAGGCAAAGCGCGCAGCGTCGCAGGAGGGTCGGGGGCGTGAGCATGCCTGGTCGTGGATTGCTTGCGGGCGGGCGAGCAGAGGCAGCGGTCCGGTCAATTCATCGACCGCGGCTCAAGAATCACGCAGTTCCCGCCTCAGGATCTTTCCGACGGGAGATTTTGGCAGCGAGTCACGGAATTCGATGTGCTTGGGGAGTTTGTAGCGGGCCAGGTGTTCCGCGCAATAGGCCCGCAGTGTCTGCTCGGTGAGCCCCGGGTCCTTCCTGACCGCGAAAATCTTCACCGCCTCACCGGAGCGTTCGTCTGGAACGCCGATCGCTGCCACCTCGGCGATTCCGGGATGGGCGGCCACGGCATTCTCGACCTCGTTTGGGTAAACGTTGAATCCGGAAACGTTAATCATGTCGTCCTTGCGCTCAAGAATCTGGACAAAGCCGCTGTCGTCCAGGCGCGCGACATCGCCTGTATGCAGCCAGCCATCCGCGCGCAGGACTTTTTCCGTCTGCTCCGGCCGGTTCCAGTAACCGCGCATGATCTGCGGCCCGCGCACGCATAGCTCGCCCACTTCTCCGGGTGGCAAGGACTTGCCGTGCTCGTCCTGGATCGCGCATTCGGTCGAGGGAAGGGGTAGGCCAACCTTGCCGTTGTAGGCCGCAAGATCGATCGGGTTGATGCACACGCCCGGCGAGGCCTCCGTGAGACCGTAGGCCTCGATCAGTGTCTTGCCGGTAACGGCCTTCCAGCGATCCGCCACCGCGCGTTGTAGCGCCATGCCGCCACCCAGTGCGATCTTGAGCGACGAGAAATCCACCTTGTCGAAGCCCGGCGTGTGTAGCAGCGCATTGAATAGCGTGTTGACGCCGGTGATGGCCGTGAAGTGGAGCTTGCTGAGTTCGTGCACGAAGCCCTTGAAGTCGCGCGGATTGGTGATCAGGTAGATCAAGGCGCCGATCTTCATGAACATCAGGCAATTCGCGGTAAGCGAAAAGATGTGGTACAGCGGCAGCGGCGTGACAATGACTTCGCGGCCTTCCTCGATGAAGGGACCAATCCACGCCCCGGCCTGGAGCAGGTTCGCGACGATGTTGCCGTGCGTGAGGATGACGCCTTTGGCAATGCCGGTGGTGCCGGCGGTGTACTGCAGGAAGGCGATGTCTTCGTGCTCCAGTGCCACTGGCGCGAATTGCCGTTTCGCGCCGCGCGCCACCGCCTGCCGGAATTCGGTGGTCTCAGGCAGGTCATATGGCGGCACCATTTTCTTCACATGCTTCACAACGAAATTGGCAAGCACCGATTTCGGGAAGCCCAGCAAATCGCCGATACGCGTGGTAATGACGGTTTTGACCTGCGTTTCCGGCAGCACCTTGGCGAGCACGTGACAGAAATTCTCGAGAATGACAATGGCACGCGCGCCCGAATCCACCAGCTGGTGCTTCAGCTCGCGCGGAGTGAGCAGGGGATTGATGTTGGTAACCACCAGCCCGGCGCGCAGTGCACCGAACAGCGCGATAGGGTACTGCAGCAGGTTGGGCAGCATGATCGCCACGCGCGCCCCCTTGGGTAGCCCGAGTTCCTGTTGCAGGAAGGCTGCGAAGTCGCGGGTCTGGCGGTCGAGCGCCGCGTAACTCAGGCGCGCGCCCATGTTTGCGAAGGCCGGACGGTCGTGAAAGCGCTGGATGCTTTTCTCCAGGACTTCCACAACCGAACGATATTCGCCCAGATTGATCTCGGCAGGCACGCCCTTGGGGTACGCACCCAGCCAGATCTTGTCGCTCGAGCGTGGCTCGCTGGAGCCTTTCTTGATTCGCTTCATTTCTAGCCTCTGCCTATCCGGTAATCCTGCTTTGCGTACAACCGCAACTGCCGGGTGCGCAATTGCTATCGGTCAGGATCAGGCGAGTCATCACGAGAGATCCGGCTCGCCACAGTGACGTAGGATGTGTGATCTCGCCCGATCACGCAAGGCAAGCGCTGCGCGCCAGGTGTCGCCCTGCGTTTCTGATGAGAGTGATGCCAGATCGATGGGCTCGCCGATGGCGATGTGAATGGCGCCGCGGCGCGGGAACCAGGAGCCATCACGCAGAATGGAGCGGGTACCCCGAATCGCGACCGGGATCACCGGCACCACGCTTTCCGCCGCTGCCACAAAGGCGCCGAGGTGCAAGGGCCGCAGCCCCGGAACTCGGGTAAACGTGCCTTCGGCGAAGAAGAACAGCGGGTATTGCATGTGCGTGATTTGTGCCAGGCGCCTTGCATCGGCCGAGCTGGCTTCGTGGTTGAAGCGCTCGACGAACTCCGCGCCCATGCGCGAGAGGAATATGCGCGCGACAAATCCACGGAGCAGCTCGGCCTTGGCGACGAATCTCACCGGTTGCGGCAGGGCGGCCACCAGGACGATGCCATCGATATAACTGGCGTGATTTGCCACCAGCACGCTGGCT
>LJVB01000058.1 GCA_001304215.1 Acidithiobacillales bacterium SM1_46
GCGTTGAGCCGCTCGAGTCCTGGTGCAACGCCCGGAAACAGCTCCGACTCACCCGGATCGAGATGCAGGAAGTATTCGCGGTAGCGCTCGACCACGGCAGTGCGAGCGGCCTCGTTGTGCTCGGGTAGCAGCGTGTCAATTGCCTCCGCCAGACCGAGCCCGATGATATTGCGGATCGCGTACTCACCTGGGCTATCGATGCCGACATCGGCAATCGCTGCGGAAAAACAGCGGACTATTTTTCCGGCCGAGTCCATGAGGGTCCCGTCCCAGTCAAAGATGATGAGGTCATAGCGACTGCGACTCATGCGCTCAATCGATCCAGTACAGTGGAGAGATCCGCAGGCAATGGGGCCTCGAACTTCAATTTGCTACCAGTCACGGGGTGCCGAAGCTCGAGACGGGCGGCGTGCAGGAATAGCCGTTTGAGCCCGGCCGGGCGCAATGCCCGGTTGAAGTCCCAGTCGCCATACTTGTCGTCGCCGGCGATGGGATGTCCGACATGCGCAGCATGCACGCGCGCCTGATGGGTGCGCCCAGTGAGCAGTTCGATCTCCATGAGCGTTGCAGGTCCGCAGGCCTTCACTGGCCGGAACCAGCTAGCCGCTGCCTTGCCCGCGCCATCCGCACTCTCCGGCGGGGTCCGCACTCGCGTAGGGACCCGCTCCAGGGCTTCCGTGATCTGCCGCGGCCCACCCTGCCAACTGCCCTTTACGAGCGCGAGGTAGTACTTGCGGATCTCTCCTTCGCGCAGCATTCGGTGCAGCGCCGTCAGGGCCTTGCGGGATTTCGCCACCAGCAGGCAGCCAGAGGTATCGCGGTCGAGGCGATGGGCGAGCTCGAGCAAGGGCGCCTCGGGACGTGCGGCACGCAGAGCTTCGATCAGGCCGCTTTCCACACCACTACCGGCATGAACGGCGAGACCCGCCGGCTTATTCAGCACCAGGAGGTGGTCGTCCTCGTGCAGAATGGACTCGGCCAGCCAGCGCGGGGGTGTGGCCGGGCGCTCGCGAACCGGCTCGGGGCTGGTTCGAACCGGCGGCAATCGGATCAGGTCTCCGACCTGCAAACGGTAATCGGGGCGGGCCCGGCCCTTGTTGACGCGCACCTCACCTTTGCGCAGCAGCCGGTAGACGTGGCTCTTAGGGACCCCTTTCAGGATGGCGAGCAGGAAGTTGTCGAGGCGCTGGCCGGCACGCGAATCGTCGATCTCGAGGTATCGCACGGCGCTCGCTTTCGACTTGGCCGGGGCGCTCATGACGGGCGCGATGATAGCAGATTGCTGGGGCAGCACTTCATTGCTATATTCGCTGGTTAAGCGCGCCTTTTCATGTGCTTGGCACGGTTGGGCGCGCGGGGTCTTATGCGTTGGACGG
This sequence comes from Acidithiobacillales bacterium SM1_46, assembly GCA_001304215.1. Lineage (GTDB taxonomy): Bacteria > Pseudomonadota > Gammaproteobacteria > Acidiferrobacterales > Sulfurifustaceae > SM1-46. The sequence goes on from LJVB01000058.1 coordinate 1,377, forward strand.
GTGACCCTCTGACGCCCGGCCACCGGGAAGTGTGCGGCGTTTGCGCCATGACAACCGCCCGGTCTGCCGAAAAGGGTTACGCGTCTCTGGCCCTCAAATGTAGAGACGCAAGCGAAAGACGTTACGGGTTGGGCGAGTGCCCGCCCTGGCAGACAGCTGAACGAATTCCGTCCCGGCGGCCGCAGTATTTTGTTGTAAGGCCGTCAGGCTTCTCGCCAGAGCTGAACGAGGCTCCCGGTGTGCCGCGCGATAACACGCGCTGGCCACGGTCCTTCGCACGCGGCGCCCGCCATCCCCTAACGTCGGGGATTACACCAGCATGAAACGTATTTTGTTCAACGCAACTCACGCCGAGGAGTTGCGCCTCGCCGTCGTGGACGGCCAGAAGCTCCTTGATCTCGACATTGAATCGTCCACCTACCAGCAGCGCAAGGGCAACATCTACAAGGCCAAGGTGACCCGCGTCGAGCCCAGTCTCGAGGCGGCGTTTGTGGATTACGGCACAGACCGCCAAGGGTTCCTGCCGCTCAAGGAGATCTCGCGCACTTACTTCAAGGGCTACGACGAACGCACCCCGATGGGTCAGGTGCGCATCCGCGACGTCATCAAGGAAGGCCAGGAGATGATTGTCCAGGTCGACAAGGAAGAGCGCGGCACAAAAGGCGCGGCGCTTACGACCTTCATTTCGCTCGCCGGACGCTATCTGGTGCTGATGCCGAACAACCCCAAGGGCGGCGGCATTTCCCGTCGCATTGAGGGTGAGGAGCGTGCCGAACTGCGCGATGCCATGGCGCAGCTCAAATGCCCCGATGAATATTCACTCATTGCCCGCACGGCCGGCATCGGTCGCAGCGCGGAAGAACTGCAGTGGGATCTCGACTACTTGGTCGCGCTGTGGGAGGCGATCACCAAGGCGACCGTCGACCGCTCGGCGCCCTTCCTGATCTTCCAGGAGTCCAATTTGGTGGTGCGTGCGGTGCGCGACTACCTGCGCCAGGACGTTGGCGAAATCGTGGTGGACAACGCCGAGATTCATGAGCGCATGAAGAAATTCATGGAGCAAGTGGGTCCGCAGTACATCGAACGTCTGCGCCTGTATCAGGATGAGATCCCCCTCTTTTCGCGCTACCAGATCGAGCACCAGATCGAAACCGCATTCTCGCGCGAAGTTCGGCTCGAGTCGGGCGGTGCCATTGTGTTCGACAAGACTGAGGCGCTGGTCACGATCGACGTCAATTCAGCGCGCGCCACCAAGGGCGCTGACATCGAGGAGACCGCGCTCAATACCAATCTCGAGGCGGCTGACGAGGTAGCGCGCCAGCTGCGATTGCGAGACCTGGGCGGACTGATCGTGATCGACTTCATTGACATGTCGCCCGATCGCAACCGCCGCGAAGTCGAAAACCGGCTGATGGATGCGCTCAAGATGGATCGGGCGCGGGTACAGGTCGGACGGATCTCACGCTTCGGATTGCTCGAGATGTCGCGTCAGCGGCTCCGTCCGGCACTCGGCGAAACCTCCAGCCTCGTTTGCCCGCGTTGCCGCGGTACCGGCCATATTCGGGGCGTCCAGAGTTCGGCGCTCAATGTACTGCGCATGATCCAGGAAGAGGCGATGAAGGAGAACACTGCGGCAGTGCACGTACATCTGCCCCCGGAGACGGCCACATTCCTGCTCAACGAGAAGCGTCACGAGATCAGTTCGGTCGAGGCGCGCATCGGTACGCCAATCACGGTCATCCCCACCACCGATCTCGAGACGCCGCATTACCATATTCGGCGCCTGCGTATCGATGAGTACGAAGATGAGGCCGATACCCCTAGCTACCAAATAGAAATGTTGGAGGATGAGGAAGCCGAAGCACCGCCTCCTCCGAACGTACCGCAGGCCGAGAAACCGGTAATTGGCCCGCTTAGCCCTGTAGCCGCCCCGCCGCCACCGCCCGCTCCGAAAAAGCGGCCCGGTCTGCTGGCCCGTCTCTGGAAGACCTTTTTTGGTGCCGAGCCCGATGCAGCGCCCAAGCGTACCGAACAACGGCCTGCGCGCCACGGGCGTGATCGGGGACCGCATCGTGGCCCGCCGCAGCGTGGGTCACAACAACAGCGTCCCCGGCACGACCAGTCGCGTGGGCAACAGGGCGGTCGGCCCCCAGGTGGCGATCGGCCCCGTCCCCCGCAGCAAGTGGCTCAGCCGACCCCGGCCGGCGAGGCAGGGGCTCAGGCGCGTGCGGAGGGCAGCGGTCGGCGCCGGCGCCGTCGGCGCGGGCGTGGCGGCCAAGGGCGGCCGCATGAAGGTAGTGCGCAGCCAGGGCAGGAGAACCAGATTAACCGTGGCACCGAAGGGCAGATGTCGAATATGTCGGCGAATGAGGGTCGGCGTCCGCCATTTGAGTCGCAGCCGTCGGGAGAGTTGTCCAACGAGGGGTCGTCGGGCGGCAAGGCGGAGCAGGAGCGCATCGAGGCATGGCGCGCCGAACATGTGCAAATGCGGGAGCCAAAGGCGGTAGAGGCGCCAGTCTCGGAGCCGAGACCGGCGCCAGCGGAGCCGAGACCCACGGAGGTGACCGCTTCGGAAAGTCCATCGTTCGTTCAGGTCGAAACGCGCGACGAACCACCGCCTCCGCCAGCGAAAAGGGAATAGCGTCATTCTCGGCCCGCGCAAGCGGGCCGATCCTTTTCGGGGTGCCTAGAAGTGTGACAAGCGGGTCCTGCGGATATCGGCAAGCAGACCGCGTGCAGCCTCCTCGACCATGTCCAGCACGCGATCGAATCCGGCCGATCCGCCAAAATAGGGATCCGGAACCTCGCGTTCAGTACGATGCGGCGCATATTCGAGGAACAGCCGTATCTTTTCTTCCAGCCCCTCAGGACAAATCGCAAGCAGGTTCGCGTGGTTCTCGCGATCCATTGCAAGAACATAGTCGAAGCGCTCTATATCGTCGCGCAACGCCTGGCGGCCGCGTAGCCCGCTTAGGTCGATGCCACGACGACGCGCCGCGGCTTGCGCACGTTCATCCGGGGGAGCGCCAACATGGTAAGCGTGTGTTCCGGCAGAGTCGATTTCGATGTGCGTGACGAGCCCCTCCTCCATCACCAACTTCCGGAACACACCCTCAGCGGTCGGAGAGCGGCAGATGTTGCCAAGACAGACAAACAGCACACGAACTGACTGGGTCACGGCTTACTCCTCAAGCGATACTCGGCAAACCGCATTTTACCCCCGAGCGAAATGTGCGCGCACGCGTTCGAGATCCTCGGGCGTATCCACGCCCGCGCCGGGGAGCGCCACAGATTCGCACACGGCGATGCGCTCTCCATGCCACAGTGCGCGCAGTTGCTCGAGTTGTTCTGTCTCCTCCAGTGCACAGGCCGGCCACTGCGCGAAGCGCGCGACAAATCCGGCACGATAGGCATAGAGTCCGATGTGGCGCCAGGCGCGCATCCGCCCGGGGGCCTTGCTGGCCATGCGCTCGCGCGGCCAGGGAATCGGCGCGCGGCTAAAGTACAGCGCGTAGCCGCGTGAATCGGTCACAACTTTCACCACGTTCGGGTTGGTGAACTCCGCGTCATCGTTGATCGCGTGGCAGGCTGTGGCAAGCGCCGCGTCCGGGTGCGAGGCGAGCGTTTCGGCTACCTGTCGGATGAGCGCCGGCGGCATGAGCGGCTCATCACCCTGCAAATTCACGACGGTTTCGTCCGGCGCAAGTGCCAGACGCTGCACCACCTCGGCGATGCGATCCGTGCCAGAGCGGTGCGCGGCGTCGGTCATAACTACCTCGGCACCAAATGAGAGCGCCACATCCCGGATTCGCAATTCATCAGTAGCAATGACGATCCGCTTCGCGCCGCTCGCGCGTGCGCAGTCATAAACCCGTTGGAGTAGCGATTTTCCGGCAACGTCCGCCAGCGGCTTACCGGGAAGCCGCGTCGAGGCAAAGCGCGCGGGGATGACGATATGCATAGGTGTGGACGCTTGCTTACAGCACGCCAGTTGGTGTTTGCGCGGCCGCGCCTACGCGCGCGGCAGCTCCGCTTCCGGCACCTGTCGCGCCTCGTCTTCGAGCATAACCGGAATATCGTCCCGAATCGGATACGCCAGGCGATCGGCGCGGCACACGAGTTCCGCTTTCGCCTTGTCGAAAACAAGCGGTCCCTTGCAGATCGGGCAAACGAGTATATCAAGCAGCTTCTTGTCCACGGTCAGGTTCCTCTACAGTAATTTCAAGAGCCGTTCCCCGAAGCCCGTGTCAGGCTCGGCCGTAACGGCGAGGTACCACCAGTCGCTCTCAGCAAAGTGCTGGCATTTTACCGCATCCTTCTCCGTCATGATGACTGGAAGCTCGTCGTCGAACGCGAGATCGCCGGGCACAAACCGATGGTGGTCCGGAAATGGATGTTCAAGCACTTCCATGCCAAGGCTGCGCAAAGTTGCGAAGAAGCGCGCCGGATGCCCGATACCGGCGACCGCGTGGACGCGCGCATCCCGAAACGAGTCCAGACCTGAGGTAGCGCGGTTGCACACCCGGACCAACTCGTTCGGAGTGAGTGACATCGCAAATTCGCCGGAACCCGCGACACCGCCCTGCACCACCCGCAAGTCCACACTCGCCAGGCGTGATGGCGGTTCGCGCAGTGGTCCAGCCGGCAATAACCAGCCATTGCCGAAACGGCGTGCACCATCGATCACGGCAATCTCTACATCACGCGCAAGGCGATAGTGCTGCAGTCCGTCATCACTCAAAATCAGGTCGCATCGACCATGCTTTGTCAGCGCGTGCGCGCCGCGCGCGCGATCAGGGTCGACCAGCACCGGGCAGCCAGCGTGGCGTGCCAGCAGCACCGGCTCATCGCCGGCGAGCGCGGCATCCGATCCTGCCGTAACTTCGAGTGGCCAGTTCCTGGCGCTGCCGCCATAACCGCGCGTCACGATCCCGGGCCGGAAGCCCTGTTGCGCCAGAAACTGCGCAAGCCAGATGGTGAGCGGCGTCTTGCCGGTGCCACCCACCGTGATGTTGCCGACCACGATTACGGGCACTGGCGAACGCACGCTTCGCAGCCAGCCTGCCCGATAGAGTGCGCGTCGCAACGCAACCAACGCGCCGAACAGAAGGCTAAGCGGCCAGAGCGCGACACTCACCGCATCGCGCCTTTGCCAGTGGTCCGGCAAGCGGATCATCCGCCGGGTGCCCTAGGCGGCCGCCTCATTGAACTGGCTGCGGTACAGACCCGCGTAGACGCCGTTGCGCGCGAGCAACTCGCCGTGCGTGCCGCTCTCCACGATGCGCCCCTGTGCGAAGACGAGGATGCGGTCGGCGCTCTCCACCGTGGAGAGGCGATGGGCAATGACCAGTGTGGTGCGATTGTGCGTGAGTTCGCGCATTGCATCCTGCACATATCGCTCGGATTCGCTGTCGAGCGCCGAGGTGGCCTCGTCGAGAATCAGGATCGGCGAGTCTTTATAGAGCGCCCGGGCGATTGCGACGCGCTGGCGCTGTCCGCCCGAAAGTCGCATGCCGCGCTCACCCACCCGCGCATCGAGTCCCTCGGGCAGGCGATCGGCAAATTCCAGTACGTGCGCCGCGCGGGCTGCTTCGCGCAGACGCGCCTGGTCGATGTCACCCTCGGCGCCGTAGGCGATGTTGTTGCGAATGGTATCGTCGAACAACAGGCTCTCCTGTCCAACCAGCGCAATGCAGGAACGCAGGCTGTCGAGACGAAAGTCATTGATATTGATTCCATCGATACGGATCGACCCACTACCGACGCGATAGAAGCGCGGCAAGAGGCTCAGGCAGGTGGTCTTGCCGCTTCCGGAGGAACCAACCAGGGCGATTGTCTGACCCGGTTCGACGTTGAACGACACATCGGTCAAGGCATCGTCTTCAGCCATGGCGTACCGGAACCTAACGTGGTCGTATTCAATTTGCCCGGACACGTGGGCCGGCGATGCAGTACCGGTGTCGGCTTCGGGTGGCTCATCCAGCAGCGCGAACGCGCTCTGGGCGGCCGCGAGTCCGGTCTGAATGACTTCGTTGATCTTGGCGAGGCGGCGCGTCGGGCCCATTAGCCAGGTCACGGCGGTAAGGTATGAAACGAAGTCCCCCGCCGTGTTCTTGCCGACCACGAGTGCGGTATACATGACCACCGCTAGCCCCAGTGCACCGATCAACTGCAGGATGCTCATTCCGATCGACGACACTGCTGTGCGGCGCATTACCTGCTTGCGGTTGCGCTCATTCGCCGCCAGGAACGCGCGCATCTCGGTATCCTGACCGCGGTATGCCTTGACCACGCGCTGTCCCTCCGCCGCCTCCTGCGCCACGCGCGAAATCTCGCCCATAGTGAGCTGAATCTGCTCGCTGGTCTTGCGAAAGCGCTTGCTCATCAGCCGCAACAGGAAGGTCGACAGCGGTAGCAGCACGATGAGGATCAGGGTGAGCCGCCAGTTTACATAGAACAGCCACGCCAGCAGGGCTATTGCCGTGAGGCCATCGCTCACGATGGTGAACACTGCCTGCGTTACGGCGGCGGCGATTTGTTCAAGGTCGAAGATCAGCTTTGCGACAAGGCCGCCTGAGGACTGGCGCTCATAGTAAGCGCTCGGCAACCGCACGAGGTGGCGGAACACGCTGTTGCGTACATCGAAGATGACGCGCCGGCTGATCCATGTCGTGGTGTACTCGGCCATGACCGTCGCAAGGCCGCGCAGGATAAAGAGCCCAACGATCACGAGCGGAATGATCCGCATCATGCCCGGATCGCGGTTGACGAAACCCTCGTCGACCAGCGGCTTCATCACCGCCGCGAAACCGCCGGCGGTTGCGGAGAGCAGCACCATGCCGACTGCCGCCAGTGCGAACATCCAGCGGTACGGCCATGCATAGCGCATCAGCCGGCGATAGAGTTGCCAGCTTTCCTGTACGCCCGCGGTTCCGGCGGACTCCGACCGGCTCACGGTGCGCTTGCCTTACCGGGTTGCTGGGTCGCAAAGGTGAGATGCGAGTAGCCGAGTCGGCGTGCGGTATCCATCCCCCGCACCACCGATCCATATGGCGCCATGGTGTCGGCATGAACGACCACGATCGGATTGCGGGTCCCGCCGGCCGCGCGCGCCATAGCCTGGCGCAGGACCTCGGGACTGGCATTCAGTAACTGCTTGTCGTTGATGAAGTACTGCCCACGTGCATCGATCGACACACGCAATGTCGGCTGCTCCGTACGTCCTTCCACTGCCGCTTCCGGCAGGCGCACACGCAGGCTCGCTTCGCGTGAGAAACTGGTTGTGACGATCAGAAAGATCAACGTCATCAACAGCACGTCAATCAGCGGGATCAGGTTGATCTCCGGTTCTTCCTCTTCGTTCGGCCGGAAACGCATGCGTGGGGCTGTCAGTCGCTTTCGCGCTCGCCCTGCAGAATCTCGACGAGCTTCAAGGCGGTCTGCTCCATGTCGACCAGCAGGTCATTCACGCGTCCACGGAAATAGCGGTAGAAGATCAGACTGGGAATTGCCACGGTCAAACCTGAGGCGGTGGCAATCAGCGCCTGTGCGATGCCGCTTGCGACAATCGAAGGATCGCCCACCCCTTTTGAGCCAATGCCCATGAACATCTCAATCATGCCGAGTACCGTGCCGAGCAGGCCAAGAAAGGGAGAAATTGCGGCGATGGTGCCAAGCGTGCGCAGGTAGCGCTCGAGCTCCGGAACGCTGTGCCGACCCGCGTCTTCGATTGCCTCCTTGATGATGTCGCGATCGTGCTCGCGATTGACGAGCCCGGCGCTTAATATCCGGCCGAGCAGCGAACTCTCGCGCAGAAGCTCCAGGCGCGCACCGTCAAGCTCATCGCGCGCCAGCCACTGGCGCACTTGGGGAAGGAGGCTCTCGGGAGCAACGTATTTCTTTTGGAGTGACCAGAAACGCTCGCCGATAATGGCCAGCGCGGCAATCGAACACAGGATGAGGGGCCACATGACCCATCCGCCGGCGCGTATCAGTTCGAACATGCGTGGGATGTCTCTCCGGGGGCCGTAAAAAACTGCGGCTACTCTAGCAGAGAGCGAAGAAACCTCAAGAGTTTTCTAGGGTTGCGCGCGGGCCGTGCCGCTGAACCAGTAGCGTCGGGCGCGCTCGCGATACCGTGATCGCTCGACACCCTGCGCGTCCAGGCGTATCTCCAACGCGCCCGCGCTCGCCGTATCGTCGACTTCTATCCCGTATTTCGCGTAGCGTGCCAACACGCTCGGGTGCGGATGACGGAAGCGATTGCCGTAGCCGACGGGCAATAGCGCCCAGCGCGGGTTGACCGTGCGCAGGAACCCGTCACTCGACGAGGTCTTGCTTCCATGGTGCGGTACAACGAGCACGTCGGCCCCAATCTGCGCGCCGTGCTCACGCACCAAACGACGTTCTGTGCGTGCCTCGATGTCTCCCGTGAGCAGGATGGCCCCGTGCGCGCCGGCAATACGCATCACGCACGACGCGTTGTTGTGCCGACTCGCCTCTTCGGGCCTGGGGTTGAGCATCTCGAATGTTACGCCGTCATGCGCCCACTGTTGTCCTGCCGCACAAGTGTGCGCCCCATCGATGCGATCCGGGACGCTACTGAGGATTTCATCGACCGCCATCTCCGAGCGCAGCGACTCCGTGCCGCCAATGTGATCGTTATCGCCGTGGCTCACTACCAGTGTATTGATGCGGTCCACGCCGACGTGCCGCAGGTATGGGACGATCACTGCGGAGCCAGCGTCGAAATCGGAACTGAAGCGCGGACCGGTGTCGAACACCATCGTATGTCGCTGAGTGCGCACGACGGCGGCCAGCCCCTGTCCCACATCGAGTAGCGTGAGCCACACCTCGCCCGTTGCTGGCGCTGGTGCCCGCACGACAAGCATCGGCGTCAGCCAGACGACGCCTAGCCAGCGCGCCGGCCAACCGCGCGGCGCCAGCAGAAGCGCAATGCCGACGACGGCGAAACCAAGTGCCCATGCGGGTGGCGTAGGCTGCGTCCAAATCGCAAAGTCCTGGCTTGCCAGCCATTCGAGAAGCGGCCAGAGTTGCGCCAACAGCCAGGCGGCGGCGCGAAAGCATGTGCCCGGTATCAGATCCGGTAGCCATTCGAGTGTGGCGAGTCCAATCAGTGTCAGTGGCACGGCGAGCAGATCGAATAACGGCACGGCAATGAGGTTCGCGACCGGTGCCACCAGCGATACCTGCTGGAACAGCGCCAGCGTGAGCGGCGCCAGCCCGATCGCAATAGCCCACTGCAGGTAGCCCCACTTTCGCCACCATGAGGCGCGCCCACCTTCGCCGTGCACGATATAGATGATGACAGCGACGGCGCTGAACGAAAGCCAGAAGCCCGCCGCCCCGACCGACAGTGGATCGAACAGTAATACGCCAAGCATTGCCGCGGCAAGCAACTGCGAGGCACTGTAGCGCCGACGCAGCACGACGGCGCCGAGCGCTACCGCCAGCATCAGCAGTGCGCGCTGCGTGGGAATCACGAATCCGGCGAGAGCGGCGTAGACGCTTGCGGCGAGCAAGCCACCGACCGCACCGGCCACGGGCGCCGGTACGCGCAGCAGTGTCGTGGCCGGCAGCGACCAGAGCCAGCGCATGAAAAAAAAGGCGATTCCCGCCACCAGGCTGATATGCAGGCCTGATATCGCCACGAGATGAAGCGTGCCGGTACGGCGGTAGATCTCCCACTGCGCGCCCGTCACCGCGCCGGTGTCGCCATTGGCGAGCGCCACGACGACACTCGCCTGATCATCCGACCCGATCAGGCCACGCATGCGAGTGCCGATATGCTCGCGCAACTGGTTGACGGCGTAGGCAGCGCCTGCCGGGGATAGTCGTGTTGGCCCCGGCGTATCGCGCACGTAGCCGCGAGCGCGAATCCGGTTGCGCAGCAAGTGGGCTTCGTAGTCGAAGCCACCGGGATTCTGGAAGCCGTGTGGACGGCGCAGGCGCACGGTATAACGCCAGTGTTCGCCGGTCGACGGCTTTGGGTGCGAGTTGCCAACCGACAGCAGGATGCGCCGTGGAATCGTCACGGTTTGGTCTTCGCGGGTAGCGCGTTGCACCTCGAAAACCGTGCGCCAGCCAAACTCGGTAGTGCGCGGAAGGTCGGCGATCATACCCTCAACGGTGATGTCCTGACCTTCCAGAGCCAACGGCAGCTCGTCGCGCAGAATCAAGTCAGCGCGCAGGCTTGCCCACAGCACGCCGCCGAGCAGGAACACACCGATGAATCCCAGTGGATGGCGGGAAGCCAACCAGAATGCGGGAATCAGCAGCAGCACCCACCACCAGGAAGGCAGTGCGGACAGTTGCTGCACGAGGAGCACCCCGGCAAGAAATGCCAGCGCGGCGAGTCTGATATCGTCCTCCTGACGTTCGGCAGTGACCGCTTTCGGTTGCCGCCGAATATTCCCTATTGACTACCCGCGTGCTGACGATCCGACTGTCTACATCTGGCGCAGCACACCGTCCTCAAGCTTGAGCGTGCGGTCCATGCGCCCGGCGAGCACAGGATCGTGCGTCACCACAACAAAGCTTGTGCCAAGCTCCCGATTTAATTCGAGCATCAGCTCGTAAACGCCAAAAGCGGTGTCCCGATCGAGATTTCCGGTCGGCTCATCGGCCAGCACGCAGGCCGGCTGCGTCACCATGGCGCGTGCCACCGCCACGCGCTGGCGCTCGCCGCCGGAGAGTTCGCCAGGCCTGTGTTCCAGCCGATCATCGAGACCGACTCGCGTGAGCATGGCTGCTGCCGCCCCGAGCGCCTTGGCGGTCGGGCCGCGACGTAGCAGCAGGGGCATTGCGACGTTCTCGAGCGCCGTGAACTCCGGCAGAAGGTGATGAAACTGGTATACAAAACCGAGCGCGCGATTGCGAAGCTGCCCGCGCCCGGCTTCCGAGAGCTTGCTCAGATCCTGGCCGTCTACTTCGACCTGTCCCGCAGTTGGTTTGTCGAGGCCGCCGAGCAGATGCAGCAAGGTGCTCTTGCCGGAGCCCGATGCGCCGACAATGGCCAGCCGCTCGCCGCGCGCAACGCGCAGGTACGCGCCCTTCAGCACAGGCACAACATAGTCGCCATCGGTGAAGGTCTTCACCAAGCCGGTGGCGCGAAGGATGTGCTCGGCGGCACTCATTCGTAGCGCAGCGCTTCGGCTGGCTGCACTTGCGAGGCCCGCCACGCCGGATAGATGGTGGATACGAACGCCAGCACGAGCGACACACCGGATATCCAGCCGACGTCCGCCCACTGCAGATCGGTTGGTACCTCGCTAATGAAATAAACCTCGGGCGAAAGAAAGCGGGTGTTGAACAACCACTCCAGAAAGCGCACCACTTCGGGAACGTTCAGTGCAAGCAACACCCCAACAACGGTGCCGATCAGCGTGCCACCGACGCCGATGAGACTGCCCTGCACCATGAAAATGCCCAGGATGCTGCGCGGGCTCGCGCCGAGCGTTCGCAGGATGGCGATGTCGGCGCGTTTCTCATTCACGGCGACGACCAGCGTTGAGATCACGTTGAACATCGCCACGGCCACGATCAGCAGCAGGATGATAAACATGATGGTCTTTTCGAGACGCAGCGCCCGGAACCACGCGCCGTGCTCGCGCGTCCAGTCGCGCGCCCGGTAGTCCGGACCCAGCTGGGCACCGATTTCTTCAGCCACGCGCGGCGCCCGATCCATGTCCGCGAGTTTGAGGCGGACGCCACTCACTTGCGCGCCGTACTGGTAGAGCTTGGCCGCGTCATCAAGATGAATGAGCACATGCCCCACGTCATACTCGTACATGTCGAGACGAAAGATGCCGACCACCTTGAATCGCTTGAAGCGCGGCAGGAG
>LJVB01000059.1 GCA_001304215.1 Acidithiobacillales bacterium SM1_46
TTACGCGCGCGCCATGGCGCTTGGCAATCGCGACGGTATCGTCGGTACTGCCCGAGTCCACCACGACAATCTCATCGGCAAAGGAAACGCTCGCGAGACAAGCCTCAAGTTGGCTTGCGGCGTCGCAGGCAATGATCGCCGCGGACAGCGGTTCGGTCATGGCCGTATTCTATGCGAAAATTGGCGCATGTCCCGCGTGCTGCTGATCAAGACCTCATCGCTCGGGGACGTCGTTCACAATCTTCCTGTCGTTGCCGACATTCACGCCAATGCACCCGATGCCCGCATCGAGTGGGTGGTCGAGGAGGGTTTTGCCGATATCCCGCGCCTGCATCCGGGGGTGAGCCGCGTGATTCCGGTGGCGCTTCGGCGCTGGCGCCGCCGGCCGTGGTCGCCCGCCGCGTGGCGTGAGATGCGAGCGCTCAGGCAAACGCTCGGTCGCGAACACTACGACCTCATCATCGACACACAGGGCCTCATCAAGAGCGCACTGCTCGCGCGCCTCGCGCAGGGGACGCGCTGCGGGCAGGATGCGGCGAGCGCGCGCGAACCGCTCTCCGCACGGTTCTACGATCGGACGTATCCGGTAGCGCGCGGCCAGCATGCGGTAGCGCGTAACCGCGAGCTGGTCGCACATGCTATCGGTTACGCGCCACCGACCGCGGCGCCTGACTACGGCATTGACGCACCGCGCGAGTACACGGTTCCTGATCTAACCGGAAGCTTCGTTGTTTGCCTGCACGCCACCAGTCGCACCAGCAAGCTTTGGCCGGAGTCGCACTGGATACGGCTCGGTGCAGCCTTGCGTGCGGCAGGCCTCGCAATGGTATTGCCATGGGGTAATGTGGTTGAGCGAACGCGGGCGCAGGCCATCGCTTCACGCGTCGAGGGCGCACGCGTGCTGCCGCGTCTTGCGATTCGCGATCTCGCAGCAGTCATGGGGCACGCGCGGGCGGCCGTGGGAGTCGATACCGGCCTTGTTCATCTCGCGGTTGCGCTGGGCTTGCCGACTGTTGCGATCTATACTGATACCTTGCCGCTTCTGACCGGTGTCTACCCCGCGAATTCGCGACGCGCCGTCAATCTCGGTAGTACCGGAGAGATTCCGGCGGTGGAGCAAGTATGGACGGCGCTCGACGGCATGATCCGTCAGTGATCGCGGACATCGAGCGCTGAGAAACCATGCAGGACAAGCTCAATCGCTACGCGCGAAACGTTACCTCGCAACATGGAGAGGACGGTATCCTCGCCTATGTGTGCGAGGTGCTGAGCGATCGCCTGATCCGTGTGGCCTGTGAGTTCGGAGCGTGGGACGGTGTCTTCGCATCGAACGTGTACGACCTGTGGCACAACCGTGGCTGGATGGCGGTCCTGATAGAGGGTGATCCCGAAAAGTACGTGAGACTGCAGGCGACCACGCAAGGGTTCGGCGTGAAGGCTTTCCGGCAGTTCGTGACCGCTCGTGGGCACGACAGCCTTGACGAGCTATTTCGACGTGAACGCCTTGATCCAGGGATCGGCGTGTTGTCGATTGATATCGATTCCTTCGACTACCACGTGTGGAAACACCTGACCCATGTCGATCCGCAAGTGGTGGTAATCGAATTCAACCAGCACATAGCTCCACACCTCGACTATTACGACCCCGACGGGGAGGTTTACCTCAAGTGTTCGGCCAAGGCGCTGGAGCGGCTGGGGGCCGAAAAGGGATACCGGCTGGTGTGCTGTACGAAAGTTAACGCCATCTTCGTGCGCCGGGATCTGTTCGATCCAGCCAAGTTCCCCGATAAGCCAGTCGAATGGCTTTTCGACTACAGTGAGCTCAAGCCCCAGGTGATCCTTACTGGCGAGGGCGGAAATATGTATCCGGTCTTTTCGCGCAAGGCACGAGCTGGAATGAAATTCTGGTGGCGGTTGTATTACTGGCTGTCAGCCATGCCGAAGCGTCATCGTCACTTTCGTCCGCCGTCGCGGGCAGTTGTTGAGCAGATTCGGCGCATGGGGATGGATGCCTGAAGTGGCTGGTCGCCACCTATGCTGACGATCTACCGCTGGCTGTTGCGCCTGTTACTGCCGTTCATCCTGCTGCGCCTTGCGTGGCGCGGTTTTCGGAACCAAGGCTACTGGCACGGCATCCCCGAGCGCTTTGGTTTCATTCCATCTGTCAATGAAGCCAGGCTCATCTGGATTCACGCCGTCTCAGTCGGCGAGGCACGTGCTGCAGCGCCGATCGTAAAGGCGCTGGCCGAGTACTATCCGCACCACAGCGTACTGATCACGACTATGACGCCAACCGGTTCGGCAACGGTGCGCTCGCTGTTCAGCGACCGCGTGCTGCACTGCTATGTGCCGTACGATTATCCTTCGGCGGTGCGTCGTTTTCTCGATCGCGCCCGTCCGCAGCTTGCGCTCGTGATGGAAACCGAGATGTGGCCAAACCTGTTTCGCGCCTGTGGTTTGCGCAACGTCCCGATCATTATGGCAAACGTGCGGATGTCGGAGCGCTCGATGCGCGGCTATCTGCGCGTGCCGGGACTGGCGCGTACAACCCTCGCGCAGGTCACGCACATCGCGGCGCAGTCGCAGGCCGACGCCGAACGCATGGTCCGAATCGGCGCTGATCCCGCGCGGGTTCACGTCACCGGTTCCATCAAGTTCGAGCTTTCGCTGCCCGGCAGCACGTTGGAGCGCGCCGATGTGCTGCGCGGCGAGTGGGGTCGCGGCCGGCCGGTGTGGATCGCAGCCAGCACCCATGAAGGCGAGGACGAAGCGGTGCTTGCGGCGCACCGCGAACTGCGAAAGCGCGATCGGCTCGCCGACGCGTTGCTGGTGTTGGTGCCGCGCCATCCGGAGCGCTTCACGCAAGTCGCAAGACTTTCCGAGCGGCTCGGTTTCACCATTGTCCGTCGCAGCCAGCACACGGGCCCGCTCGATCGCAGCGTGGAAGTACTGCTCGGTGACACCATGGGCGAGCTGCAGCTTTTTCTCGCCACGAGCGACGCGGCGTTTATCGGCGGGAGCCTCGTTCCGACGGGTGGGCACAACACGCTCGAGGCCTCGGTCGTCGGCAAGCCGGTGGTGTTTGGCCCGCACATGTTCAACTTCAGCGAGATCGCGGCCATGACGCTTGAGCGCGGCGCCGGCGTGCAAATCCACACGGCCGCCGAACTTGCCCCTGCGATCAGCGATCTGCTCGGCAGTGCCAACCGGCGTGATGCGTTGGGCGATGCCGGGCGCCGGATGGTGGAGGAAAATCGCGGAGCGTTGGCGCGCACCGTGACGCTGATCGAAAAGGTACTTGGCTAGCGCCTGTGGCGCGGCCGTCAGTGCAACGTTGGCGCCTGCTGCTCGGGCTGTTCGGGTTCGGGCGCCGGCGAGGCGTGGTGCAGGATCATGCGCCAGCCGTCTTCCGTGAGCCGGTAGACATTGGTGGCGGCCACGGGCGGTTGTTGCTTGCCGCCGATGCGAATGTGCTCGCGGACCACGTGCAGGGCGAGTTTGTCATCACTCGAGCGGTGGCGCTCTTCCACCATGAAGGTCATCTCCTGTGGATTGGAGAGCAGTCGCTCGAACGAAGCGCGCACCGCGGCGGCACCGACCAGCACGGTGCCGAGGGGGTGCACACACACCACGTCATCGGCCTCATCCCACACCGCCATCATGCCGTTCAGGTCGCGCTTCGAGAACGCGGTGTAGAAGGCAGCCTCGGCCTCGAGCGCGGTGGCAAAGCGTCTGGTCGCCATGGCCGCGCTCAGTATTTCGCCATCGTGGGGTCCACTTCCTTGGACCAGGCGTCAATTCCGCCGGAGAGGTTATAGAGCTTCTCGAAGCCGAGTGTTTGCAGGTAGTACGCCACACGCTGGCTACGCACGCCGTGGTGACACAGCACCACGATCTCGGCGTTCTTGTTCAGTTCCTCCAGGCGGTGCGGTACGTCGTTCATCGGAATGAGTGTCGAGCCCGGCAGGGCGCAGATCTGCGCCTCCCACGGCTGGCGCACGTCGAGTACCACAGGCGGCTCGCCGCTCGCAGCCAGACGCTCCTGGAGCTGCCGCGGGGTGAGCTGCCGGACCATGGTTCAGAAGATGAACCTTGCCGGTTCGTAGGCGTTGACGAGCGCCGGGACGTCGGTCTCGAAGATCGAGGTGCGCTCGAGGTTCTCGCCACCGAGCCGGCGGATGCGAACCGCTTCCATCACCGGCGATTTGCCGAGGAAGGCCATCAGCCGCCCGCCGTGCGCAAGACTTTTCACGAACTCATCGGGCAGCTCCGGCATCGAGCCGGTAATGGCAATCACGTCGTACGGGCCGTGTTGGTTCCAGCCCCGGGCTGCATCGCCGGTTTCGAGGGTCACGTTCTGCACGCCGTGCGCCGCGAGTTTCGCCCGCGCTGCATCCACGAATTCCGGATAGATATCCACGCTATAGACGTGCGCGCCCATCGCTGCGAGCAGCGAGGTGAAATAGCCGCTGCCAGTACCGATCTCGAGAATCCGGTCCGTGGGACCGATTTCAAGCTCCTGCAGCATGCGCGCCTCGAGCTTCGGCGTGAGCATCATTTGCCCCTGACCAAGTGGCAGGAACAGGTCGGCATAAGCCACGCTGCGGTACTTCGCCGGCACGTACTCGTCGCGCGGCGAGCGCGCAATCAGGTCCAGCACGCGCTGGTCGAGCACTTCCCAGGGACGTACTTGCTGCTCCACCATGTTGTGGCGGGCGAGTTCGATGTTCAGGTCTTGCATTTGTCCCAATCGCTGTGCGGCTTAAGAAAGGAGGGCTAAGCCTAAGGAGTTTGCCAGGGGGCCGCAACTTTGGGGCTTCTATGCCGCCATACTGCATACCTTATATTGCAAAGCACCTGCGGATTCCGTAAGTTGGCTCACAGAGCTAGGGGTGCCCGCTGGAATCCTCCGGACCGGGCTGAGACACACCCTTCGAACCTGAACCGGTTAGTCCCGGCGTAGGAAAGCTGATCCGCCTTTGGTCTTTCCTGTGCCGGCTGCCATGCAACCCGTGTCACAACGGCACAGGAAGGAAGTCGCCATGAGTGCAATCCCGAAAGAATTTCTGTCCACGACGGCCGCGTTGTCGGACGAGGCCATGCGCCCGTTTCCGAACTCGCGAAAGATCTTTGTTTCCGGTAGTCGGCCGGACATCAAGGTCGGCATGCGCGAGGTTGCGCTCACGCCGACGCGAACCAGCAGCGGTGCGGAAGAGAATCCGCCGATCACGGTTTACGACACCTCTGGTCCGTACACCGACCCGGGCGCGATCATCGACTTGCGCAAGGGTCTCGCCCCGGTGCGCGAGCAATGGATTCTTGCGCGTGGTGACACCGAGCAGCTCGATGGACCCAGCTCCGAGT
The DNA here is from genome assembly GCA_001304215.1 of Acidithiobacillales bacterium SM1_46. Taxonomy (GTDB): domain Bacteria; phylum Pseudomonadota; class Gammaproteobacteria; order Acidiferrobacterales; family Sulfurifustaceae; genus SM1-46. The sequence goes on from LJVB01000059.1 coordinate 5,365, forward strand.
ATGCCCGCACGCGTGAGCACGACGCCCAGCTCGCGAGCCTTCGCTTCGAGCATATCCGTAGGCCGCGTCGTGCCAGGAGCGGTGCGAACGTCACGCAGATGCACTATGCGCGCAAGGGCATCGTCACGCCGGAGATGGAATACATCGCCGTCCGTGAGACGCTGCGGCTCAACGAGCTCCGCAAGGATCCGCGCTACGCGAAGTTGCTGCGCCAGCATCCCGGCATGAACTTTGGCGCCGCCATTCGAGACGAGATCACGCCGGAGTTCGTGCGCGACGAGGTCGCGCGTGGGCGCGCCATTATCCCGAGCAACATCAATCATCCGGAATCGGAGCCAATGATCATCGGCCGCAACTTCCTGGTGAAGATCAACACCAATATCGGCAACTCGGCGGTCACCTCGTCGATCGAGGAGGAAGTCGAGAAGATGGTGTGGTCGGTGCGCTGGGGCGGCGACACGCTGATGGACCTCTCCACCGGCAAGAACATCCACGAGACGCGCGAGTGGATCGTTCGCAACTGCCCGGTGCCGGTCGGCACGGTGCCGATCTATCAGGCACTGGAGAAGGTGGACGGTAAGGCCGAGGAACTCACGTGGGCGCTGTTCCGCGACACGCTGATTGAGCAGGCCGAGCAGGGCGTGGACTACTTCACGATCCACGCTGGTGTGCGGCTCCCCTACATCCCGCTCACCGCCGATCGCGTCACGGGCATCGTCTCGCGCGGCGGCTCGATCATGGCCAAATGGTGCCTCGCGCATCATCAGGAAAGCTTCCTCTACACGCACTTCGAGGAGATCTGCGAGATCATGAAGGCCTACGACGTCGCCTTCTCGCTGGGTGACGGGCTACGCCCCGGATCGATCGCGGATGCCAACGACCGCGCGCAGTTTGCCGAACTGGAAACGCTTGGCGAACTGACGCAGATCGCCTGGACGCACGACGTGCAGGTGATGATCGAGGGCCCGGGCCATGTGCCGCTGCACATGGTGAAGGAGAACGTCGACAAGGAGCTGAAGGATTGCTTCGAAGCGCCGTTCTACACGCTTGGCCCGCTGGTCACGGACATCGCCCCTGGCTACGACCACATCACCTCCGGCATCGGTGCGGCCAACATCGGCTGGTATGGCACGGCCATGCTCTGCTATGTGACGCCCAAGGAGCATCTCGGGCTGCCCAACAAGCAGGACGTGCGCGAAGGTATCATCACTTACAAGATCGCGGCGCACGCTGCCGATCTCGCCAAGGGTCACCCGGGCGCGCAGTTGCGCGACAACGCACTTTCAAAGGCGCGCTTCGAGTTCCGCTGGGCCGATCAGTTCAATCTCGGTCTCGATCCGGAGAAGGCTCAGGAATTCCACGACGAAACACTTCCGCAAGAAGGCGCCAAGCTCGCGCACTTCTGCAGCATGTGTGGGCCCCACTTCTGCTCTATGAAGATTACGCAGGAGGTTAGGGAATATGCGGCGCAGAAGGGAATCGCTGACATAACCGTTGCGGTACAAGCCGGACTCAAGGACAAAGCGAGCGAGTTCAAGCAAGAAGGCGCCGAAGTCTACAAGAAGCTGTAGCGCACACCTGTTCTATCCAGGTCTAGTCTGGGCCGGCGCCCTGAAGAATGGCGCACTGGACCCTGTCTATTTTTCGCGCCGTGAGAGCCAGAAACCGGAAACGGTTTTCTAGCGCGGGTCTTCCCGGAACCGAATAATTCGCGGGCCTCAAGCGCAGGATCCGCAACGTACCCGTGCGCCAGGTTCTGGTACGGAGCTTGCACGTTCAAGCAGTTATGCAGGCTGTTTCAGTAAGTACGCAAGCCCTCGAACCGACGCTGGCGGTCATCGGCATCCGGCGGACCAACCGGTTTTTGGCGGCCCTCGAGCAGGTCCGGGCGGCGCTGCGCGGTCGCACCATCTGGCACATCAATTCAACCGCGCAAGGCGGCGGCGTTGCGGAGATGCTGCAGACAATGCTGGCCTACGAGCGCGGCGCCGGTCTGGACGTGCGCTGGCTGGTGATGGACGGCGATGCCACCTTCTTTACGTTGACCAAGCGGCTCCACCACCGTCTCCACGGCGAACCGGGAGACGATGGGGTGCTCGGCGCAGCGGAGCGCAGGCACTATGAGCAGATCACGCGGCGCAACCTGGTATCCCTGCTTGCGGCAGTGAACCCGGGTGACGTGGTGGTGCTGCATGATCCGCAGACCGCCGGTCTCGCGCCACGACTGCGTGAGGCGGGTGCCATGGTCCTGTGGCGCTGCCACATCGGTATCGACCGGATCAACGCGATTGCCGAGGAGGCCTGGCAGTTCCTGCAGCCGTACATCGAGCTGGCCGACACGCGCATTTTCTCGCGCGCCGCGTACATACCGCCGTCGATTGCCTCGCTGCCGGCGTCAGTAATCCCGCCGGCGATCGATGCTCTGTCGCCAAAGAATCAGCCGCTCAGTGCGGCAACGGTACGAGTGATGCTGCGCCATATCGGGCTGCTCGCGGGTGCCGTGAACGGTCAGCGCCGCAAGTTGCCGGAATCGTTCTTCAATGTGAAAGGCATCGACGATGGCGTACGCGTTTTGCAGACTCAACCCCTGCCATCACCGGGCACGCCGCTGATTGTGCAGGTATCACGCTGGGATCCCCTGAAGGACATGGCGGGCGTGATGCGCGGTTTCGCCGGCCGGCGCCAGCAGCTGGGTTCGGCACATCTTGCGCTGGTCGGTCCCGATCCGAGCAGCGTGACCGACGACCCCGAGGGCGTGCGTGTGTACGAGGAATGCGTCGACCAATGGCACGCGCTGCCGCCCGACGCGCGCGAGCGCATCCATCTGGTCTGCCTGCAGATGGCCAGTGCCGAAGACAACGCCCTCATGGTCAACGCCATCCAGCGCTTCGCAACCGTCGTGGTGCAAAAAAGCCTGCACGAGGGCTTTGGCTTGACGGTGACGGAGGCGATGTTGAAAGGGCGTCCGGTGGTGGCCAGTCGCGTTGGCGGTATTCAGGATCAGATCATGAATGGCGTCCACGGCTTGTTGCTGGATGATCCGACCGATACGCGCGCCTTTGGCGATGCCGTCGCACGACTGCTCGATGACCCGGTGCTCGCCAGACATCTGGCGCGCAACGCCCGGCGCCGCGCCATTGCCGAGTTCCTCGGCCCGCGGCAAATGATGCAGATGTTCGATCTCATTCACGGCCTGAATGGAAGCAACGGCAACGTAACCTGGGAAGAGAAGCACGACGAGGGTCCGGTCGCGCTGCCGCGCCGCATGAAGCGCTGACTCGCGCGTTGCGCGCTCCTTATCTAGGGAGCGCGCGCAGCCGGGTAGCTCGCCGGGGCCGCAGTTTACAATCCGGTCCGGCACTGACTAATCTGTGCGCACCACCGGACCGCGGCGACGCCCGGAACGCAGTAGGAATGATTAGTGGGCGTTCGTTGTAAACAAGCGCGCAGGAACCGCTTTCTGCCCATGACCCAGAGCATTGCCGACACGTTCGTGCTCGATGAGGCGCAGGCCGCTTTCGTTCAGCGCCGCGTCGCGATCAATGTCGCCTCGAACAGCGCCGAGCGGTTGCCGTCGCTGGCGCGCGCGATCGGTTGTCGGGTCTCGGAGGACCGGCGCACGGTTACCATATTCCTCTCGGTGCCGCGTTCGGCGACGTTGCTCCGGGATCTGCGCGCCGGCGGCGGCATCGCGGCGGTCTTCACCCGGCCCACTACGCACGAAACCATCCAGCTGAAGGGCGCGGCCGCCACGATCGTTCCGCTCGAGGAGAGTGATCGGGCCGCCATGCAGGCCTGCGCGGCGAGCTTCCTCGAGGAAATCTTCCAGCTCGGATACAAGGATCCATTCGCGACTGCCATGATCGCTGCGGTCGGCGACGATTCCATCGGTGTGGCATTCCAGCCGACGACGGCATTCCTGCAAACGCCGGGGCCGTCCGCCGGCACAAAACTGGGCACCAACCCGTGAGCGTGCCGCTCGGTCATATCCGCCGTTGCCTCGAGGGTGCGGTACCGGCAGTCATCGCCACCGCCGCCGCGGACGGCACGCCGAACGTGGTCTACCTCTCGCAGGTGCATTACGTGGACGAGAGTCATGTCGCGCTGAGCTACCAGTTTTTCAACACCACCCGCAGGAATATCCTCGCCAATCCGCGCGCGACCGTGCAGGTCGTGGACCCGGTAACCGCCGCGCACTATCGCCTGCAACTCGAATTCCTGCGCACCGAAACCGAGGGCCCTTTGTTCGAGAACATGAAGGCCAAGCTCGCCGGCATCGCCTCACACACTGGCATGAGCAAGGTGTTCCGCCTGCTTGGCTCCGATGTCTACCGGGTGCTGGATATCGAGTGCGTGCTCGGCGATGCTTCGTGCGAGACCACCGCGCAACCGCATCTCCTGCCAGGCCTGCGCGCCTGTCTCGCATGCCTCACGACTTGCAGCGATCTCGCGCATCTCTTCGACGCAACGCTGGAAGGCCTCGACCGTCACTGCCAGATTCACCACGCCATGCTGCTCATGCACGACAAGGCCCACGAGCGCCTGTATACCGTCGCCACGCGTGGGTATCCGCAATCGGGCGTCGGCTCCGAGATACGCATTGGCGAGGGCATTATTGGTGTCGCCGCGCGCGAGTTGACCCCCATCCGCATTGGCTTCGCGGCGCGTGAGTATCTCTACAGCCGCGCCATGCGCGAAGGTTTCGAGAAGGGCACCGATGGCGGGGCGCTGGAAACCGAAATTCCGTTCCCGGGTCTCGCCGATTCCGGCAGCCAGCTCGCGGTGCCGATCTTGCTCGGTCCGCGGCTGCTGGCCGTGTTGTACGTCGAGAGCCCGCAGGAGCTGCGTTTCACCTACGAGGACGAAGACGCGCTGGTGGTGCTGGCCGGTCAGCTCGCGCTTGCCATGGAGCTACTCACCCACGCCGCCGAGCATCACGAGGACGCTGCTGCCGCAACGCCGCCGTCCGCAGCGCAGGGCACACCGGTGACGGTGCGACATTTCGCCGCCGACCACAGCGTGTTCATCGACAACGATTACCTTATTAAAGGTGTTGCAGGCGCCGTCATCTGGAAGCTGCTGCGCGATCATCTCGAAACCGGACGCATCGACTTCACCAACCGCGAGCTAAGACTTGATCCGGCGCTGAAGCTCCCCGACATCACCGACAACCTCGAAGCCCGCCTCATCCTGCTGCAACGCCGGCTGGCCGAGCGTTGCGCTTTCCTTGCGATCGAAAAAACCGGTCGCGGGCGCTTTCGCCTGAACGTCGGCCGGCCGTTGCAGCTCTCCGACATGCAGGACCGGTGACCGGTCCGGCATGTCGGCGTCGTGATCAATTCCTCCGGGCGAGGGCAGACTGATCAGGCCGGGACGGTGTGCTGGCTTCCAGGGCTGCGCGAACGACTTCCGGTAGCCGATCCTGTTCAGCGTCCGCGCGCGTCAATTGTCCCGTCGGCGTCGGGTCCCGATTCAGGTCGCGACGGAAGCTCGCAACCACCGGGTCGCTGCCGTCGAGCTCTGCGGCAGATACCGGCGCGTCAAGCAACACGGCAAGGCCGATCACAGCGGTTGATGCAATAACTGTCTTCATGGGACACCTCCTTTCAGGTTGGTGGATATGCGCCGTCGGCGCGGACTACGGTTGTGGATCCTTGTGAATCACGTAGTAATCGTTCTGCGCGTCGTGTTCGAGCCGGTGAACCACAATGTCTTTGAAACCGGCCGCGCGCAGCATTGTCGTGGCCTTCTCTCGACCCCACATGGCGCCGAGTCCTTCCCCGCCCTGTGCGAGCGACACCGTCATGCAGTGCATGGTCGACAGTGCGTACAGGAAGGTGCCCAAGATGTGGTCGCGGTCTTGGTGGTGATGGCTCGTTCCGTGGATATCCTGCATCAGGTATGCGCCGCCGCTGCGCAGCGCACGATGGATGCCGCGCAGCACGTTGAGCGGCCGGGCCTGATCGTGGACAGCATCGAAAGTCGTCACGAAATCGAAGCCGCCGACCGGTGCGGTGCGATCGAAATCGCTCAGATCGCGCGCGTCGAAGCGAACATTCGAGAGGCGCAGTGAGTGCGCCCGTTCCTGCGCCCAGGCGACGGCTTCGGGCGACAGGTCGTAACCGGTGAAGCGGGATTGCGGGTAACGTTGCGCCAGGATGAGCAGCGCCCGTCCGCGGCCGCAGCCGACATCGAGCACGTCGATACCGGATTCAAGCCGTTTCGCGAGGCCCGGCACCAGCGGCAGGATGTGATCGATGAGCGCCGGCAGCACGGTCTGCCCGCTGTCCTCGGCCATCACTTCATGGAAGCGTCCGTACCGTTCGTACGGCACGCCCCCGCCTTCGCGGAAACAGCGCACCACGTCATCCTCGACCGTGCCGAGTAGCGGGATGTACTGAGCAAACACTGCGAGATTGGCGTTGCCGGAATTGGTGAGCAGCGCGGCATGCTCCGCTGGCAGCTGGTAGGTGCCGTTCCCGGGGTCGGTCTCGACCACGCGGGCGGCCACCATCGCGCCGAGCCACTCGCGCACGTAGCGCTCGTTCAGCCCGGCTCGCTCGGCAATGGCGTTGCTGGTGAGCGGGGGTGCGCCGGCGAGCGCGTTCAGCAGGCCGGCGCGGTGCCCGAGCGAAATCATCAGCACCATGGCGGCGTCGTTGTAGGCCTGGATCAGGCGGTCCTCGAAGGTCGGCGAGGTCTCCGGGTGCGAGGATCTGGGTGAGATGACCGCGGCTGTGTTGCACATGATGCCCTCCGTGCGTGGTTCGATTCAGTGTGGGCACAGCCTATTCCCGCTCCGGCGCAGTTGTTAAAGTCGTTTCTGCCGAAAAGCGGACGAATCTGCCATGCCCGATCGAGACCAACGCCCGGTCGTTGCGCTTCTCGCCGTGCCGGAAGTCACGGCCTCCACGCTCTACGGTATGTACGACCTGTTCGCGGCCGCCGGCCGCGATTGGGATTTCCTCGTCAAAGGCGCTCCCGGCGATCCAAGAATTCGGCCGCTGGTGGTGTCCGGCGCCCGCCAGGGTTTTCGCGCCATCAACGGGGTGTGGATCACACCCGAATCGACGCTCCACGATTGTCCGCGCGCCGAGGTCGTTTGCGTGCCGGAACTTTTTGTTGCACCTGGCGAGTCGCTCGCCGGTCGCTACGCCACCGAAATCCGGTGGCTGCGTGAACAACATGCCGCCGGCGCGACACTGGCGGCGGCCTGCTCCGGCGCCTTATTGCTGGCGGAGACCGGGCTGCTCGACGGGCTTGATGCCACCACTCACTGGGGCTACTGCGATGCGCTGGCGCGGAGCCATCCCGCCGTTAAGGTGCGCGCGGCGCGCGCCCTGGTCGCCGCCGGCGAAGGACAACGCATCGTCATGGCCGGGGGTGGCACCTCGTGGCAGGACCTCGCGCTGTTTCTTATTGCCCGCCTCATCGGCGTGGAGGAGGCCATGCAGCTGGCCAAGGTATATCTGATCGACTGGCACAACATCGGCCAGCAGCCGTTCGCCGCGCTTACCCGCGCGCGCCAGGTGGACGATGCCGTGATTGCCAAGTGCCAGGAGTGGGCGGCGCTGCACTACGATGAAGAGGCGCCGGTCGCGGCCATGGCCAGTCTGAGCGACCTGCCGGAGCGCTCCTTCAAGCGCCGCTTCGCGAAGGTCACGGGCATGACGCCGATGGAATACGTGCAGACTCTGCGACTCGAGGAAGCCAAGCACATGCTCGAGACCACGGATCTGCCGGTGGAGGCCATCGCCAATGAAGTGGGCTATCAGGACGCCAGTTTTTTCGGCCGGTTGTTCCGGCGCAAGGTGAATCTCACGCCGGCGCAGTACCGCAAACGCTTCGGCGC
>LJVB01000004.1 GCA_001304215.1 Acidithiobacillales bacterium SM1_46
CAATGCTATGCTACGCGCCATGCGTACCGGCTGGCTGTTGGCAGCGCTGTTGATCTCCGCGACTGCTTTTGCCGAAACCTTGACACTCACCGCCGAACACTGGGCGCGACCGCGCAGTGCGGCGTATGTCGCTTCATTGCCAGAGGTGCGGCGCGCACTCGAGATCTATGAGCGCCAACCCGAAGGCGTTGTCGTGCTGCATCACGCGACGACCGACGAGGCTGCACTCTGGGCGGAGGAATTGCGCGGCTGGCTGGTAGCGCTCGGTCTGCCGAGCCAACGTATACTGACCGTGACTGAACTTCGCCCGCGCGACACCTTGCGAATCGAGGTGCGCGCACACGGAGCCGGCTCATGATGCGAGTCGCGGCCATTCAGATGAATTCCGGTGCCGACGTCACGGCCAATCTCGAACAGGCTGGTCGATTTATTGCACAGGCGGCGCGCGCCGGCGCGCGCCTGGTGGCCCTTCCGGAAAATTTTGCTTGCATGCCGGCGGCGGATCACGCGATCGCCGCGGTGGCCGAGGAGGATGGTCGGGGACCCATACAGGAGTTCTTGGCAGCGCAGGCCCGCGCCCACGAACTATGGCTCATAGGAGGTACGGCGCCGTTACGGGGTCCGTCCGACAAGGTTTGTGCCAGCTGCCTCATGTTTGGCCCCGACGGTCGTCTCGCGGCGCGTTACGACAAGATGCATCTGTTCGATGTCGACCTGACGGGCGGCGAATCCTATCGCGAGTCCACTCAGTTCGCTGCGGGGGATCGAGTGGTGGTGTGCGAGACGCCGTTCGGTCGCGTCGGACTTGCGGTTTGCTACGACCTGCGTTTTCCCGAGCTGTTTCGCGCAATGCTCGCAGGCGGTGTCGACCTGATCGCGCTGCCATCCGCCTTTACGGCCCAGACCGGTCGCGTTCACTGGGAGGTACTGGTGCGGGCGCGCGCTATCGAGAACAGCGCCTATGTCGTTGCACCCGATCAGTGCGGTCGCCACGCGAGCGGACGCACCACTCATGGCGACAGCATGGTGGTCAGCCCATGGGGCGAGGTGCTCGATCGTCTGCCTGCAGGCACTGGCTATGCCATCGCCGAAATCGATTCCGCCGAGCTTGCGCGCGTGCGCGAACGTCTCCCGAGCCTTCGACATCGCAGGATTAACGCATGAGTGACGAACAGGCGCTTGTCATGGCGCGCCGTACGCTGCTCGAACCTGCCGGGCTTGGCGAGCGAGAACTCGAGCGCCTGTTTGGGCAGGTCATGCACGCGCAAGTCGACCATGCTGACGCCTATTTCCAGTACAGCCGCCACGAGTCATGGTCGCTCGAGGAAGGCATTGTGAAGTCCGGCTCCTACAACATAGAAGCAGGAGTCGGGGTGCGTGCGGTGAGCGGCGAGAAGACCGGGTTTGCGTATTCGGACGAGATCGCGCTTCCTGCGCTGCTCGAGGCCGGGACCACGGCGCGCGCGATCGCCCGTGCAGGCGCTGCGGTCAGCGTGCCGGTGGCTTGGCGCGCCGCCCCGACGCGCGCGCTCTACGTACCAGACGATCCTCTCGCGAGTCTTGCAGACGCCGACAAGGTGCGATTGCTCGAGCGAGTCGAGCAGGCGGCGCGGGCGATGGACTCGCGGGTGAAGCAGGTCATGGCGAGCCTTGCAGCTGTGCATGAAGTGGTGCTGATCGCGCGCTCGGACGGGCAGATGACGGGCGACGTGCGCCCGCTGGTGCGGCTAAGTGTTACGGTGATCGTCGAGCGGGATGGCCGGCGCGAGAGCGGAAGCAGCGGTGGTGGCGGACGCGTGACCTATGGGCATTTCTCAGACGAGGTGGCGCTCGGGTTTGCACGCGAGGCGGTGCGTCAGGCCCTTGTCAATCTCGATGCCGGGGATGCCCCGGCCGGCAGCATGCCCGTGGTGCTTGGCCCCGGTTGGCCGGGCATCCTGCTGCATGAGGCGATCGGACATGGGCTCGAGGGCGACTTCAATCGCAAAGGTACTTCGGCGTTTGCCGGGCGCATCGGCGAGCGCGTCGCGGCACCCGGTATCACGGTCGTTGACGACGGCACGTTGCCCAATCGGCGCGGATCTCTCAGCGTCGACGACGAGGGCACGCCTACACAACGTACTGTGTTGATCGAGGACGGCTTTTTGCGTGGTTACATGCAGGACCAGATGAACGCGCGTCTTATGGGGGTGGCGCCCACCGGCAATGGTCGACGCGAATCCTATGCGCACATGCCGTATCCACGCATGACGAACACCTACATGCTGGCCGGCGATCGCAACCCGGCCGAGATCATCGCCTCGGTCGACCGCGGGTTGTACGCGGTGAATTTTGGCGGCGGACAGGTCGACATCACTTCCGGTAAGTTCGTGTTCTCGGCAGCCGAGGCCTACCTGATCGAGCGCGGCAGAGTTACCCGGCCCATAAAGGGCGCAACGCTGATTGGCAACGGCCCGGACGTCCTTACGCGGGTGAGCATGATCGGAAATGATCTCCAGCTCGATCCGGGTGTTGGAACTTGCGGCAAGGAAGGACAGAGTGTGCCGGTGGGCGTTGGGCAACCAACCTTGCGCATCGACGCGCTCACGGTAGGAGGGACGCAGAGTTGAGCGCCGTGGCATCCGTGCCCGCGGCTTCGGTGGCCGACGAAGCCTCACGTGCCCGGCTCGCGGCGGTGGTCGAGATGGCGCTGGCCGAGGCCCGTCGGCTGGGCGCGAGCCAGTCCGAAGTGGCAGTGAACGTGAGCCAGGGGCTCTCCGTTACGGTCCGCCTCGGCGAGGTCGAGACGCTCGAGCACACGCGCGACAAGGGCATCGGCGTTACCGTCTATTTCGGCACGCGAAGCGGTTCGGCGAGCAGTACCGATCTCACCGAGCCAGCGGTGCGCGAAACGGTGCGCGCCGCCTGCAGCATTGCCAAGTTCACTGCCGAAGACGATTGCGCCGGGCTTGCTGAGCGTGCGCGCCTGGCCACTCGGTTTCCCGATCTCGGACTGCACCATCCCTGGAATCCGGCCACCGACGAGGCAATCGAGATGGCGCGTGCCTGCGAGGACGCCGCGCGCGGCCTAGATGCACGCATCAGCAATTCGGAAGGCGGCAGTCTCTCAACTCAAGAGGCGATTGAAGTATATGGAAACAGTCATGGATTCCTCGCTGGCACGGCGGGCACGCGCCACAGCCTCTCGGTCAGCGTGATTGCGCAGGTCGCCGGCGCGATGCAGCGCGACTACTGGTACAGCCTTGCACGCAACGCCCGCGACCTGCAGGCAGCCGAGGACATTGGACACATCGCCGCGCACCGCACAGTGCGACGCCTGGGCGCGCGTCAGCTCTCAACGCGCGAGTGTCCGGTTCTGTTCGAGGCCCCGTTGGCGGGCAGCCTGCTCTCGCACTTGGTCGGCGCAGTGCGCGGCGGATCGCTCTACCGACGCACCTCGTTCCTGCTGGACAGTCTCGGCCAGCAAGTGTTCGCGCCTGGCATTCGTATCCACGAGCAACCCTATCTTGTCGGGGCCATCGGGAGCGCCGCCTATGATAGCGAGGGCGTCGCGACCACGCCGCGCGACCTGGTGCGCGATGGCGTTCTGCAGGGTTACGTGCTTGATTCGTACTCGGGTCGCAAGCTCGCTATGCCGTCGACCGGCAATGCGGGCGGCGTGCATAACCTCACGCTGGATCCGGGTCCGTACGACCTCGCGGGGCTGCTTAAGCTCATGGGTACCGGTCTGCTGGTGACCGAGTTGATCGGTTTTGGCGTCAACGCCGTGACCGGCGACTACTCGCGTGGCGCGGCCGGCTTCTGGGTGGAGGGCGGTGAGGTGCAGTATCCGGTTGAGGAGATCACCATCGCGGGCAACCTGAAGGAGATGTATCGCGCGATCATCGGCGTCGGCAACGATGTGGATACGCGCGGCAACCTGCGCACCGGTTCGATTCTGATCGAACGCATGACCGTCGCCGGTAACTGACGACGTTTTCGCGCACGGCGTTTGCGTTTGCCGGGTCGAGCACTACACTCACCTTTCACTAGGTGAGTCCCACCGATGGCCAAGGCCCGCAAACCCAAGAAACCCGATCATCTCAAGCGTGTCCTCGCCGCACTGGAGGCGGGCGAGACCGACCGCATTCGCGGTATTCTTGCGCTGCTTCATCCGGCTGACGTCGCGACGTTGCTTGAGGGTCTCGCGCCCGATCAGCGTGCCACCGTCTGGGCGGAAGTCGATCCCGAGATTGTCGGCGAAGTGCTGATTGAGCTACCGGAGGAGGTGCGAACCGGTCTCGTCGCGCTCATGGATGATCGCGCCGTGGTGGCGGCCGCGCGCCAGCTCGATACCGACGACATTGCGGACCTGCTGCCAGACCTCTCTGATGAGGTCATCGCCGAAATCCTGTTCGCGCTAGACAAGCAGGACCGACAACGTCTCGACGCGGTACTGTCCTATCCGGAGGACAGTGCCGGTGGCCTGATGAACGTCGATACTGTCACGGTGCGCGAAAACATCACGCTCGAGGTTGTGCTGCGCTACCTGCGTCGTCGCGGCGAGTTGCCGGAGCACACTACCAGCCTTTATGTCGTCGACCGCGCCGATCGCCTGGTCGGCGCATTGCCAGTGACGCAACTGCTTACGAGCCCGACCGCGCGCCGGGTGTCGCAGATCATGGAACGCGAGGTCGTGAAGCTTCCTGCGCAGATATCGGATCGCGAGGTAGCGGAGGCCTTCCAGCGTTTCGATCTGGTGGCCGCGCCGGTGGTAGACGAGCAGGGGCGATTGCTCGGGCGCATTACCGTTGATGACGTCGTGGATGTCATCCGAGAGCAGGCCGATCGCCAGGTGATGGCCCAGGCAGGTTTGTCGGAGGAGGAGGACCTGTTTGCGCCCGTCGTGCGCACCAGTCGCAAACGTGCCCTATGGCTTGGCATCAATCTCTTGACCGCATTTGCCGCCGCGGCTGTCGTGGCGTTGTTTGAGGAGACCATCGCCAAGGTAGCAGTGTTGGCCGTGATGATGCCCATTGTGGCGGGTATGGGCGGCAATGCTGGTACCCAGACTCTCACCGTGGTGGTGCGTGGGCTTGCACTCGGCATTATCTCGGAGAGCAACGCCCGGCAGGTCTTTTTCAAGGAGTTGATGGTGGGTGCCCTGAACGGCATGTTATGGGCGGTAACGGTTGCTGTGTTTACATTTCCCTGGCACCAGAGCTACCTGGTCGGATTGGCACTGGCATTGGCGATGGTTATCAATCTGGTGTTCGCCGCCGTATCCGGGGTGCTAATCCCTGTTCTCGTGCGGCGTTTCGGCGTGGATCCGGCCGTGGCGAGTGGTGTGATTCTTACCACCGTTACGGATGTGGTGGGCTTTTTTGCCTTCCTTGGTCTGGCAACCGTGTTCCTGGTCTAGAATCGCCGCCGACCCGGCAGAAAAGTGCCACTCGTCTGCCAATTTTTGGCGCCGGCCGGCCGTTGTGAGATAGTTTCTGTTAGGGGGTGCCCGGAGCTGTCAGAATCATCCGTGGGGGGAATAGCGGGGTATGTTGCCGAACATTCTGCATCAGTTGAGTCAGGCAATCCGCGACCGTCGCTGCGTGGCGGTGCGCTATCACGACCAGCGCCAGGTTCGCGTGATTGAGCCACACGCGATCTATACGGACGAGCGCGGTGACATGGTGCTCGATGCCTATCAGACGCGCGGATTTTCGGCCGCGGGTCGTCCGCCGCCGTTCTGGCGTCCATTCCGCCTCAAGAAGATTACCGCGCTGTCGATTCTCAAGGAGCAGTTCGAGCCCCGCACCTCCGAGGGTTTCAGTACCAACCGCCTGAAGTATCGCAATGGTGTGGTCGCGATCGTTCAGGACAATCGTCCGGCTTTCACCTATCCTGCCCAACAGACCGAGATGGGTCCGTTCTTGCCGGAGCACATGCGCCGCTGACGAGCCGCTGTCGTCCGCTTTGTGTTTCTTGCCGTTTCCTCTTTGATCACGCCTCAGCGCGTCCGACATTCTCGGCTAATGCGCGTCCAGCCCGCTATTCAGCTTCTCGACCATGGCGTGCACGTTGCGCGTGGTTAGTAGCTTGAGCGTTCGTGCGGCGCTGCCGGCGAGTGCCTTCTGGCTGCTTTCGCGCACGATTCGCTTGACGGCAAGCAGGGTTGCCGGGTGCATGCTGAATTCGTTCAAGCCCAGGCCGAGTAGCAGCCGCGTGTAGCGCGGGTCGCCGGCCATTTCGCCGCACATCGCCACCGGGATTCGGGCGCGACGCCCGGCCTCGATCGTTAGGCGGATGAGGCGCAGCACGGACGGGTGCAGGGGGTCGTAGAGGTAGCTTACGGCGTCATCCACGCGATCGATCGCGAGTGTGTACTGAATAAGATCGTTGGTGCCGATCGAGAAGAAGTCGAGATAGGGCGCGAACAAGTCTGCCGATATCGCCGCGGCCGGCACCTCGATCATGCCGCCGATCGGCAGCTTGCGGCTGAATTTCTGCTTCTCACGCCTGAGCTCGTGTTTGACCTCCTCAATCAGATCGAGCACACGAAACAGCTCATCCTGCGAAGAGAGCATCGGGATCATTAAACGCACACGCCCAAATGCCGAGGCTCGAAGGATGGCGCGCAACTGCGGGCGAAAGAGCGCCGTGTCGTGCAGGCACAGACGTACCGCACGCAGCCCGAGCGCCGGGTTGAGCGAGGCCGGTGCATCGCCGCGACCGCCATCGACCTGTTTATCGGCGCCAAGATCAAGCGTGCGGATCGTTACCGGCTTGCCGGGCATGGCCTTGACCACCTTGACGTACGATCGGAACTGCTCTTCTTCGCTCGGGCTGCCGACCCGGTTCATGAACAGAAACTCGGTGCGATACAGACCGATGCCGGAAGCTCCGGCCTGCGTCGCGGCTTTGACGTCGGCGGGTAGCTCGATGTTCGCGAAAAGCGAGATGCGTTTGCCGTCGAGTGTAATGGCCGGACTGCGGCGCAGGCGGTTCAGCTCGCGCTGGCGCTCAAGGATGCGCTGCTTGAGGCGGCGGTATTCCTGGAGGGTGCGCGTGTCGGGGCCAATGATCAACACCCCGCGCTTGCCGTCGACGATCAGATCCTCGCCATGCCGGATAAATCGTGTGGCGCTGTGCACCGACAGTACCGCCGGGATTCCGAGCGAGCGCGCGAGGATGGCCGTGTGCGAGATTGGCCCCCCCATGTCGGTCACGAAGGCGCGCACCCGCTTATGCTTGAGCATCACGGTGTCGGCGGGGGTAAGATCGTGCGCGATCACAATACCGCCAGCCGAGAGCGCCTCATGCTGTTCCGGCGTCTCCATCAGCAGGTTGCGTAACACGCGCTCGACCACCTGGTTGACGTCGATTTTCTTGTTGCGCAGGTATACGTCGTCCATGCGCTCGAACATCGCCACCAGTTCGTCGCTCTGCGATCTCAGTGCCCACTCAGCGTTTCGCCGTTCGTGCCGGATGATCTCGACCGGCACCTCCGAGATCATCTTGTCATCCAGGATCAGGAGATGGGTGTCAATGAAGCTCATCGCCTCGGCCGGGGCACTGGCCGGGATATGAGTGCGGATGCTCGCTAATTGCTGACGTGCGGCGTCGACTGCGCCGCGAAAGCGGGCGACCTCGGCGTCGATGGCATGTTTGGCGATTTCGTACTGCGGCAGGGGCGGCAATTCGCGTTCCAGCACGAACGCCTTGCCGATGGCGATTCCGTCCGAGACGCCGGCACCGTGTAGGGCGAGCATTATTCCGATTCTCCGAATCGTTCCTGCACCAACGCACTCAGCGCTTCCAGCGCTTCATGCTCGTCCTTGCCCCTGGCGCACAGTTCGAGTTCGGAGCCCTTGCCGGCAGCGAGCATCATGATTCCCATGATGCTCTTGCCATTCACTTCCTGGCTATTGCGCCGCAGGAGAATCTCGGCGCTGAATTCCGAGGCGAGGCTGACGAACTTGGCCGAGGCGCGTGCGTGCAGGCCGAGCTTGTTGACGATTAGGATCTTCAGGCACTTCATGCCTGGACCTCGCGCTTGGGTGCCGGATTGGCCGCGCACACGATGCCCCCGCAGCCGCCCGACAGCGCCTTGTCGATGACGTCCTCGAGCGGCAGGTCACGATAATTGAGTACCTTGATGAGCATCGGCAGATTCATGCCCGTGATCAGTTCGACACGCCGGCGCTCAAGCAGGGTGCAGGCCGTGTTGGTATGGGTGGCGCCATAGATGTCGGTCAGGATCAGGACGCCCTGGCCATAGTCGACGCGGGCGATGGCTTCGGCGAGGCGCGCGCGAAGCTGCTCAGGCGTCTGGTCATAGTTGACCGCCACGACCTCCAGGCCGGGTTGCGGGTGCTGGAGACAATGCGTCGCGGCTCCCAGCAGGCCCTGCGCCAGATCCGGTTGCGCCAGCAGGATCACGCCAATCATTTCAGTTCCCGGTGCCGCACCTGGGTGAGATAGTTCTTGGCCGCGAAGTGCCTGGCGAGGCGCTGCACGAAATACACCGAGCGGTGCTGCCCGCCGGTGCAGCCGATGGCGATGGTCATGTAGGAACGGTCTTCGCGCGCGAAGCGCGGCAGCCAGGTCTCTAGAAACGCCGTGAGCTCGGCGAACATGTGCTCTACCTCTTCATACTGCTCCATGAACTGTACCACTGGCGCGTCGAGCCCCGTGTAGCGGCGCAGATCGGTTTGCCAGTACGGATTGGGCAAACAGCGTACATCGAAGACGTAATCGGCATCCAGCGGCGTGCCGTGCTTGAAGCCGAAGGACTCGAAAAGAATAGTAAGCCCGGCGTGGTCCTGGCCGCGCACGAACTCGTTGACCTGGTGGCGCAGCTCATGCGGCGTGGTGTGGGAGGTGTCTATGCGCAGCGAACTGGCAAAGGCGAGTGGTTCGAGCAGAGACTTCTCAACGTGGATCGCCTCGAGCAGCGAGGTCCTGTCGTCGATCATTGGATGCTTGCGGCGCGTGCCCTGGAAGCGGCGCACCAGTATCGGTTCCTCGGCCTCCAGGAAGATGATTCGACACTGGATACCGAGCTCCTTGAGGCGCTTGAGGTTCTCCGGCAGTTCCGCAAGGAATGCCCGATTGCGCGCGTCGATGCCTACGGCCACGTTGGCGAGACCGTTTTCCTGTTTCGGATCGAGTACCTCGCGCGCGAAATGCGGCAACAGCGCGGCCGGCAGGTTGTCGATGCAGTAGAACCCGGCGTCTTCCAGGGCCTGCAGGGCGATGGTCTTGCCGGAACCCGAGAGGCCGCTGACGATGAGGAAGCTCATTCGGCGGATGGTTGACCGTGGATCAGCGACTGCTGACGCTTCATAAACTCCTCAAGCGGATTGATGCCCCACATGCGCAGGATGTAGGCGCGCGTGGCAGTTTCGACCAGCACGGCAAGATTGCGTCCGGGCCCGACGTACAGCACTGTGCTGGGTACTTCGATATCCAGTAGTTTGCGCGTCTGGACCTTGGCCTGTAGGCGATCGACTTTCGCCATGCGGCGCTTGGTGAAGCGCTCCAGGTGCACAATAAGGTGCAACCGTTTGCGATGCCGCACCGCGGTTTCGCCAAACATCAATCGGACATCGAGTATCCCGAGGCCCCGCACCTCCAGATAGTCGGACAACGCACCGGGGCACTGGCCCACCAGGATATTCGGGCCCACGCGCACGAGTTCGACTGCGTCATCGGCGATCAAGCGGTGATTGCGCGAAAGCAGCTCGAGCGCCAGTTCGCTCTTGCCGATGCCCGACTCGCCGGTGATGAGCACTCCCATGCCCATCACTTCCATATATACGCCATGCACCGTAAGACGCGGCGCAAGCGCGCGTGCGAGGTAGTACTGAAGGTTGTCGATCAGTACCGGGCTTGGCAGCGGCGAGGTGAAGAGCGCGAGCTTGTGGGTCTCGGCCGCGTGACGCAGCCCTGCCGGAGCCGCGTGCCCGCCTGCCACCACCACGGCGGTCGTGCGTGGGCAGCTACAGAGTTCATCCATCGCCGCCGACTGTTTCGATTTGCCCAAGCGCTTCAAATAGGCAAGTTCGGCTTTGCCGATTACCTGGACCCGGTTCGGATGGACGAAGTTGAGGTGGCCGACGAGCGCCATGCCCGGGAACTTCGCATTGGTCGGCTCGAGCAAGCGGGCCTCGCCGCGACGGCCAGCGATCCACTTGAGCTGCAGGGACTTGGCCTGCTGCTCGAACAGCGTCTTGATGGTAAGAAGCGGTGTCATGCCGCGGCGCCCTCGATTCGTGCGCGCCAATTATAGGGGCTGGCGGGCTGGATTGCGCTGGGCAGGATGCCCGAATGCCGGCCGCTTCCGGCGCCCCGCCTCTCGCGGCATTCGTTCATCCCTGCAGATCACGAGGCGCAGGCGACCGCCGTGGATGGCGGGAACTAGAGTAACGCATGGAGCAGTTGCCAGGATGCGCGAAAGCGGCTTCCGCGGCACCGGCCGCGCCAGGGCTAACGGCGCGCTATCGGGGCGGCCAGCCCTTTGCGCTGGCTCGACGGCGGGATGTTCATCGATTCGCGGTACTTCGCAATGGTGCGCCGGGCCACATTGATTCCCTGTTTGGCAAGCAGTTCGGCGATGCTGGAGTCGCTAATGGGCCGGTCGGTGGACTCACCATCGATGAGTTTCTTGATCATCGAGCGGATGGCGGTAGCTGAACAGGCACCGCCATCCGCCGTGGCAACGTGGCTCGAGAAAAAGTACTTGAGCTCGAAAATCCCGCGTGGTGTGAGCATGTACTTGCTGGTGGTGACTCGCGAGATGGTCGATTCGTGCATGCTGACCGCCTCGGCAATGTCGTGTAGCACCAGCGGCTTCATGGCCTCGGGACCGTGATCGAAGAACGCGCGCTGGCGATCGACGATGGTACGAGCCACCTTGATCAGGGTGTCATTGCGCGAATTGAGGCTCTTGATGAACCAGCGAGCTTGCTGCAGCTGATCCTGCAGGTACTTGTTGGCGCTGCTCGAATCACCGCGCTGGATGAGTCGTTCGTACTGGCGGTTGACGCGCAAGCGCGGCGCGATGTCAGGGTTGAGTTCGGCGCGCCACACGCCCTTGATCTTCTTGACGATGATGTCGGGCACCACGTAAGCCGCCTGGCTCGACTGGACTGATCCACCCGGTCGCGGATTGAGGTGCTGGATGATCTGGATGGCCTCGTGCAAGGCCTCGGGCGAGAGCTTGAGGTTCCGGCGCAGGGCGTTGTAATCGCGTGCCGCAAGGAAGGCGAGCGGCTCGGGCTGGGCAAGTGCGATCGCGGCGGCGAGCTGCGGCGTATCGGTCGGCAGCGCGCGCAGTTGCAGCCGCAGACACTCGGCGAGATCGCGCGCGCCGACGCCGAGCGGGTCGAAATTCTGGATTTGATGGAGTACCGCCTCGATTTCCTCCGGGCCGGTGTCGGGGTGCCCGCCAAGCGCCTGGTGAATCTCCTCGAGGTTGGCGCTGAGATACCCGTCGTCGTTGATGGAGTCGATCAAAGCCTCGGCAATGCGCCGGTCGTTCTCCGAGAACGGCGTCATCTGCATCTGCCAGGACAAGTGATCACGCAGCGTGATCGGCAGGCTGTTGCGGGCCTCGAGATCAGGCATGTCATCGTCGCCTCCGCGCGAACCCGAGGCGATCGGCAGATCGAAATTCTCGTCCCACTCGCTCGCGCTGTTGGCATCGTCGAAGGAACTCGACTCGATCTCGTCGGTTGGTTTCATTTCGGCTTCAGACTCGAGCGAGCCGGCATCGCTGGTTTCGTAGCTTTCCGTGTCGTGGTCTTCGCCATTCCCGGACTCGGGCTCCGGGGACTCCGTCTTGGATTCGGCAGAATCTTCCTCCTTCTCTTCCAATAAGGGATTGGATTCGAGCGCCTCCTGAATCTCCTGCTGCAATTCAATAGATGACAGCTGCAGCAGGCGGATTGCCTGCTGCAGCTGTGGGGTGATCGTCAGGTGTTGGCCAAGACGAAAATCGAGTGACTGCTTCATCTACCAGGTCCTGCAAAGGCCGACCGCAGAGGGGCGGTCATCCGGAAGGGACTCCTTCAATTCAGTCTTTCAGTCTAGTCTAGTCGAATTCTGCGCCCTGTCCGGGCAGGTGGCGGGAACGGTGCTGAGCGGTCAGAGGCGAAAGTCGGCCCCGAGGTAGACACGCTTGACATCCTCATTATAGAGAATCTCCCCGGGGGTCCCGGCGGTGAGTACCTGGCCGTCATTCAGGATGTAGGCGCGGTCACAGATCTTCAGTGTTTCGCGCACATTGTGATCGGTGATCAGCACGCCAATGCCGAGCCCCTGGAGGTGACGGACGAGGCTCTGGATCTCAAGTACAGAAATCGGGTCGACACCGGCAAATGGTTCATCGAGCAGGATGAAACGCGGCTCGGTGGCGAGTGCCCGGGCAATCTCGACGCGGCGCCGCTCGCCGCCGGAAAGACTGATGCCGAGTGCCGCGCGGCGCGCCTCAATGTTCAGTTCCTTGAGGAGGCGCTCAAGCAGCTCCGTGCGGCCCGAGGGGCTCAGATCGCGGCGGGTCTCAAGGATTGCGAGCAGATTGTCTTGCACCGTGAGCTGGCGAAACACCGACGGTTCCTGCGGCAGGTATCCGACACCCAGCCGTGCGCGGGCGTGCATGGCGAGACCGCTGACATCGCGCCCGTCAAGCGCGATGCGGCCGGAATCCATCGGCACCAGGCCGACGATCATGTAAAAGCAGGTGGTCTTGCCCGCGCCGTTCGGACCGAGCAGGCCAACGATCTCGCCGGAGCGGATGGTGAGCGAGACGTCGCGCACCACCACACGCTTGCGATACTGCTTACTCAGATGCTCAGCAACGAGTTCGCTCACGGCTTGATATCCAGCGGTTCGCGCGGGTGGAAGACGGCGAGCACGCGCTGGTTGCGACCGGGGCCACCCTTCGCCTCGAATCGACGGGTGAGAATGTGGTAGCGCACTGTCTGCGCGCGTAGCACGTCCTGTCCCTGGCGCATCGAGATGTCTTCGAATAGCTCGATCTGCTGGGTCGCCATGCTGAACTCGAGACGCTGGGCGTGTACCTCGATTTCGGGTTCCACGTCATCTGCCTCCCGGCGCAGCACGATTGGATCACCTTTGGCCCGTACTTCGCTGACTTGCCCCTCGCGGAGAATCACTTCGAGGTAGTCTGCTTTGACATTTAGGTTGCCGAGCGCTATCTGAACGTCGCCGCGATAGCGCGTGGCACCGGTTTTTTGGTCAAGCTCGACACTCTTGGCGCGCGCCTGAAGCGGAGCAGTTTGCGCCAAAGGCTGCGCTGCCTGGGCATGGGCGCCCAGGACACCAAGCAATGCAATCA
Organism: Acidithiobacillales bacterium SM1_46; assembly: GCA_001304215.1. Taxonomy (GTDB): domain Bacteria; phylum Pseudomonadota; class Gammaproteobacteria; order Acidiferrobacterales; family Sulfurifustaceae; genus SM1-46. Next base: position 13,337 of record LJVB01000004.1, read on the forward strand.
CGATTGCGCGCCGGGTCATTGCTTGCGGTCCAGCAGTATCTTCAGATGATCAGTTAAGAGCTCAGCGCCGCCGCTCGTCGGGTCCCGGTCGCGCGTCATGCGCACGTCTCCGCGCATGTCGATGAATGCGCGGGTCTGGGGCATCCAGCCGCGCTGCGCGCGCACATGTACCGGCGCGCCATCTCCATATTGCACGAGATAGGGCCGATCCAGTTCGGCGCTGCCGTCATCAGCGTAGTGGGTGAGGCGATCGGCCGTGAGCTGGTATTTGCGCGAACCATCGGGATTGAGCGTGACAATACGGTAGCTTTCCATCACGAGATCCGGTTCATGGCGCGGCGTTTCGACGAACAATAATGGCTCATCGCGCGCGATGCGCACCATCCACCAGCTTAGAGCCGCGAGTCCCAGCACCACGGTCGCCGCTGCGAGCGTGTGGGCATCGACCTTCATGCCCGCGGAGCGCTGCTCGTGCCGGGGGGGACAGAAAAGTAGCGTTGCATTTCGCTTGTATAGGTTCCCTGCGCGTACATGAGCATTTCGCAAACCTCGCGGCCTGCACCGTGACCACCAGGACTTGGCGTCACCCAGTGGGCGTGGCGCCGCACCAGGGCGTGTGCGTCTTGCACGGTGATGGCAAGCCCGACCTGCAACATGATCGGCAGGTCGACGACGTCATCGCCCACGAAGGCCGTCTCTGCAGGTGATAGCCCGAGTTCGGTGATGAGTCGCTGGTAGACCGGCAATTTCTCCTTGCAGCCCTGGTAGACGTGGCGGATCTCGAGGTCGCGGACGCGGTGCTCGACCACGCGCGAGGTGCGCCCGGTGATGATGCCGACCGCCACGCCATTGCGTTGCAGCATTTTCAGGCCATGCCCGTCCTTGGAATTAAACGCCTTGTATTCCTGACCGTCGTCACCAAGGATGAGACGCGCATCGGTCAGCACCCCGTCGACGTCAAACAGTACCAGCTTGATCGGGCGCGCCAGCGCAAGCACCGGCGCGTTGATCGGGAAATCGGGGGCGAGCAGCTCCGTCATTACACCACTCCCGCGCGCAACAGGTCGTGCATGTTGAGCGCGCCAACCACGCGCCGATCGGCATCGACCACCATCAGCCCATTGATCTTGAGCGAGCGCATGAGCTGCACCGTCTCGGCTGCCAGCCGATCAGGTAGTGTGGTCTTGGGTGAGCGGATCATCACTTCGGCCACGCTGGCATCGCGAACGTCCACGCCCTTTTCCAGCAGCCGGCGCAAATCACCGTCGGTGAGAATACCGGCGAGGCGCCCGTCGGCGGCAACGATCGCCGTCATGCCAAGTCCCTTGCCGGTCATTTCAAGCAGCGCGTCGCGCAGGCTCGCCGATTCCGGCACCTGCGGAATCTCGGCGCCGGTATGCATAATGTCCGAAACATACAGCAGCAGGCGGCGTCCCAGACTTCCGGCCGGATGCGAGCGCGCGAAGTCCTCGGGCGTGAAGCCGCGCGACTTGAGCAGCGCCACTGCAAGCGCGTCGCCGACGGCGAGTGCGGCAGTGGTGCTGGCGGTTGGCGCCAGGTTGTGCGGGCACGCTTCCTTCGCGACCACTGCGTTCAGGATGGCATCGGCCTGGCGCCCGAGCGTAGAGTCGGTGCGACCGACCAGCGCAATGAGCTTCGCTCCCATGCGCTTGATGATTGGGAGGATCTTGACGATCTCTTCCGTCTCACCGGAGTTCGAGATGGCGAGCACGACATCCTCTGGCGTGATCATGCCCAGGTCGCCGTGCGAGGCTTCTCCGGGATGCACGAAGAATGCCGGTGTGCCGGTGGAGGCGAGCGTGGCGGCAATCTTGCTGCCGATGTGCCCGGACTTGCCCATGCCGGTGACGACTACGCGTCCGCGGCAGGCGAGAGCGAGCTCGCAGGCGCGCGCGAACTGCGCGTCGACGCGCTCGGCGAGCGCGGCGACGGCGTCGGCTTCGAGCTTCAGGACTTCGCGGCCGAGGTCTTCGAACGAGGTGTGAGTGGTCATCTTCGCCACGCTGCGGCGATCGGGTAATCTGGGCCGAGTATATCAGAGCGGGATCAGACTCCCATGGATTCAACCGGTTTTCACATTGCCCTGATCCTGCTCGGTGTCGCCGTGGTGCTGGTGGTGCTGTTTCGCTATCTGCACCTGCCACAGATCCTCGCTTACCTCGTTGCTGGCGTAGTGGTCGGCCCGTTCGGGCTTGGCTGGGTGCCGGATTCGGCCACGACACGCTACCTCGCCGAGTTCGGGCTGGTTTTCCTCATGTTCACGCTGGGCCTGGAGTTTTCGTTGTCGAGGCTGATGGCAATGAAGGTGACAGTGTTCGGGCTTGGCGGGGCGCAGGTGCTCTTCACTGCTGTCGGGTTCGGAACCATCGCCTGGTGGCTCGGCGTTGCGCCCGAGGGGTCGATCGTGATTGGCGGGATGCTGGCGCTGTCATCGACTGCCATCGTGATGAAGCTGCTTGTCGACCAGCTCGAGCAAAGCTCGCGCCATGGCCGGTACGCGTTCGGCGTGCTGCTGTTCCAGGACCTCGTGGTGGTGCCGTTTCTGATCCTTATTCCGGCGCTGGGTGGTGCCGGTACCGAGTCGCTGTGGCTCACGCTGGGGTGGGCACTCCTCAAGAGTGTTGCGGTGCTCGCGGCGATTTTCGTAATCGGCCGCTGGCTGTTGCGACCGCTGTTTCATGAGGTCGCGGCCGGGCGTTCACGCGAGCTTTTCATGTTCACCGTGTTGCTGCTTACCCTGGCGAGCGCCTGGGCGACCGAGCAGGCGGGCTTGTCGCTTGCGCTCGGCGCTTTTCTCGCCGGCATGATGGTCGGTGAAACCGAATATCGGCACCAGGTTGAGGGCGACATCCTGCCGTTCCGGGACATCTTGCTCGGATTGTTCTTCGTTACTGTTGGCATGTTGCTCGATATGAACGTGCTGGAGCGACTCTGGCCGGTAGTGTTGGCCGGCGTGATCGCGCTGCTGCTCGTGAAGACACTGATTGTGCTTGCCGTGGGACGGATTTTCCGGCTCGAGACTGGTGTGGCACTGCGCACCGGGTTGGTGCTTTCGCAAGGCGGGGAGTTTGGGTTCGCACTGTTGCTCCAGGCCCAGCAATTCCAGCTGCTCGCGGGTGATGTCGCGCAGATTGTGCTGGCGGTCGTGGTGCTCTCCATGCTGCTCGCGCCGCTCGTGATCCGTTACAACGGCTTCGTCGCCAAGCGACTGGTGCCGTCCTACACACGCGCCCGACAGAGCGATCTCGAGGTGATTCGTGCCGAGGCCGAGGCGAGCCAGGGTCACGTGATCGTCTGCGGGTTCGGTCGATCGGGACAAAACCTGGGCTGGATGCTGGAGCAGGACGGCATTCCCTATATCGCACTCGATCTCGACCCGTTGCGCGTGCGCGACGCGCGCGATGCCGGCAAACCGGTGGTCTATGGCGACGCCGACCGGCGCGATGTACTCGAGGCGGCAGGGCTTGCGCGCGCCCGCGCACTGGTCGTGTCATTCGAAAATGTGCCTTCGGCGCTCCGTATTCTCGAGATCACGCGCCACCTTCGGCCCGACATGCCAGTGATCGTGCGCACGCGCGATGATGCCGATCTTGAGCGCCTCAACGCGGCCGGCGCCACCGAGGTTGTGCCAGAGAGCCTGGAGGGTAGCCTGATGATGGGCTCTCACCTGTTGTTGCTGCTCGGCGTGCCGGTCTCGCGCATCGTCGGACACGTGCGGGATGTGCGCCGCGACCGTTATCGGATGCTGCGCGGCTTCTTTCACGGCGAAGATCTGTTCGAGGAATCGACCGATACGGCTTATCGTACGCGCCTTCATTCGGTGACTCTGCCGCAAGGCGCCAGGGCCGTCGGCCGCCAGCTTGCCGAGTTGTCACTGGATGCGCTGGGCGTTGCGGTGAGTGCGGTGCGCCGCGGCGGAATCCGCGGCCCGGATCCGGGACCGGAAACCAGGCTGGTAGCGGGCGACGTGGTGGTGTTACTGGGCACTCCCGAGGCCCTGGAGGCAGCTGAGAAGATACTGCTCGAGGGTTGACGTGCGTCAAGTCACCTTCCGTGACTTGCGGGCAGACTGCGCATTTCCAAACGGATGTCATCCGTCATGTCGAAGAAGATTCTTGTGATCCTGGGCCAACCGCAGCGTCAGAGTTTTGGTGGTGCGGTTGCGGCGGCTTATGCCGAGGGCGCGCGCGCGGCGCCGGCTGAAGTGCGCGAACTATTCCTGGGAGACCTGACGTTCAATCCGTTCGGGCCCATGAGCGCCGATGCGCCGACTGAGCTCGAGCCGGATCTGGCCGCGGCGCAGGAGTCGATTCGCTGGGCCGATCATTTGGTGTTTGTCTATCCAATCTGGTGGGGCACCATTCCGGCGTTACTCAAATCTTTTGTCGAGCGGGTCTTCCAGCAGGGTTTTGCGATGCGCATTCACGCGGATTCGCCTTGGTGGGACAAACTGCTTACTGGCAAAAGCGCGCGCCTCATCGTGACAATGAATACGCCGCCGCTCATCTACCGTTTGGTGTTCCACCAGCCGGGGCACCATACGATGAAGCGATCGATCCTGGGATTTTGCGGCGTGAAGCCGGTGCGTATCACCGAGATGGGACCGCTGCGCAACTCGAGCGCGGCACGTCGTGAGCACTGGCTTGCCAAGGCGCACGACCTCGGGCGTCATCTGGCCTGAACACAGTGGTGCTCAACGCAACTCGATCTTCTCCTCACGGCAGCGTGCGCAGCGCAGCAGCGTGACGAGCCTCCCCTGTTTGACGTCGAACTGACGCTCGGTTACGACCCGCCATTTGTGAAAGCCGCTCTTGCAGAGCGTTTTGCCCTCGGCTTTCTCGCGCGCCGCTGGCCGCTTTAATCGAACGACCTCACCCATCGTTGCTTTGGTTTCCGTCGTGATCGTCCCGGCGCGCGGCTTCGCGCGGATTGATCGGCTGTCGCCTGCTTGACAATGTGAATCTCCGGTTTCCGCCATACGGAATCCAGGCCATCGACCGGATGCCGCATCTTGCTGAATTGTGGTCATTTTCTCTCAGCAATGCGATCCGATGGTAGCGCCGTCCATACTCAGGCCGTCTGAAAGGCGTGACAGTTCCAGGGTCCCGCTGTGTTCGCCTCACGTAATTGTTCCTGTTAACCTTCCACGGATGCACCTTGGCGGTGCAACTCTGGCGCAGCGCGTGCGGTGAAGAGGACGTAAATCGCAACGGTGCAGACGCGCCGTTCGCCAGGAAGGTTGTCTGGGTGCGCGCACCGCATTTGCGCGCGGTGATGAACGAGCCGTACCGGATACCTGAAGCCGGAATGAGTTCCGTTACCGACAGCAATCGAACGAGCGACCAGCAGGCGCGGCAGGCGACCGCACCGGTCATCGAATTCCTATCGAAGCATGCGCCGTTCCAGCACATGGAGCGCGAGCACCTCGAGTATCTGGCTGCGCATCTCAAGCTCGGCTTCTACGCCAAAGACGAAGTTATCATTCATTCCGGCGGCACCATCGCCGACACCTTTTACATCATCAAGAAGGGTCGGGTGCACGGCGAGCGGCGTGGCACCGAGGCCTGGGAACTGGTGGCGGGCGAGTGCTTTCCGATCGGCGCGCTGCTGTCGCGGCGCTCCACCACCACGCTGATGCGCGCCGTCGAGGATACATTCTGCTTCGAACTGCCGTTTGAGCATTTCGACGCCTTGCTGCGGCGCAGCCCGGCGTTCCATGATTTCTGCACGCGCCGGCTGGCGAATTTGCTCGATCAAGCCCTGCGCGCCACGCAAGCCAGTCTGGCGAGCGAAATTTCCGGCGACAGCGCGCTCGGCGCGCCGCTGAAGAGTCTGGTGCGCCGCAAACCGGTGACCTGTGCGCCGACTACGCCGATTCGTGAGGCGGTGGGCACCATGAACAGCCAGCGCACCGGCTCGATTATCGTTACCGATGCCGGGGTTCACCCGCTTGGCGTGTTCACGCTGCACGATCTGTTGTCGCGGGTGGTGGTGTCGAACGGTTCGCTCGATGCGCCGATCGAGCAGGTCATGTCGCCGCAGCCGCTGGCGCTGCGGCCCGAGGCCTCCGCGCAGGAGGCCGCCATGCTCATGGCTGAACGCGGCATCGGCCATCTGTGCGTGGTGGACGACGGCCGTCTTGTCGGCGTGATTTCCGAGCGAGACCTGTTTTCGCTGCAGCGTGTCGGGCTCGTCAACCTGTCCCGTTCCATCACGCACGCGCCGGATCTGGACACGCTCATTCGCCTGTCGCAGGACGTCCATCGCCTGGTGGGACAGATGCTCGCGCAGGGCGCCTCGGTCGGGCAACTCACCCAGATCATTGCGCTGCTCAACGATCACACCACGCGCCGGGTCATCGCGCTGGCGCTCGAGGAGCACGGCAATCCGCGCACGCCGTTCACCTGGCTTTCCTTCGGCAGCGAGGGCCGCGGCGAGCAGACGCTCAAGACCGACCAGGACAACGGCATACTTTTCGCCGCGGCAAATGCGAGCGATGCCGAGGCCGCGCGCGAGGAATTGCTGCCGCTCGCGCGCAAGATCAACGAAGCGCTCGATGCCTGCGGTTTCCCGCTCTGCACGGGCAACATCATGGCGAGCAATCCGGCGTGTTGTCTCAGTCTCAAAGAGTGGGACGCGCGCTACAGCAGCTGGATAGACAAGGGCGAGCCGGAGGACTTGCTGAACGCGAGCATCTTCTTTGATTTCCGTGCGATCCATGGTGATGAAAAGCGTGCGGGAGAGTTGCGGGCGAGCGTGCTGCGCCGCGCCGCTGCCACACCGCGCTTCCTGCGCCAGCTCGCGCAGAATGCGCTTCAGAATGAGCCGCCGCTCGGTTTGGTGCGGGACTTCGTGGTGGACACTGACGGCGAACATGCCAACACCATTGACCTCAAGATGCGCGGCGCGCTGCCGTTCGTAGACGGCGCGCGCTTGCTGGCGCTCGCGCACGGGATCGCCGAGACCAATACTAGTGCGCGCCTGCGCGCGTTGGCCAAAACCCGCGTGATGTCGGCAACCGAGACGGATGCGTGGTGCGATGCTTATGACTTCATTCAGTTGCTGCGCATGCGCCGCCACCAGGCGCTGGAAGCCAAGGGGTTGCCGCTCGACAATCGCGTGAATCCGGATGAGCTGAACGATCTGGATCGCCGTATCCTTAAGGAAGCATTCCGGCAGGCGCGCAAGCTGCAGTCGCGGCTTGCGCTGGACTATCAACTATGAGCCTGTTGGCGCGCCTGTTTGGTCCCAGCATCGAGCTGCCGCCCGAGTTTGCGACACGTCTTTCGGCGTGGCGCGCGCTCGCGCCGGATCCAGAGCGCACACCGCTCGCCGAGGCGGAGTTCGTGGTAGTGGATGTCGAGAGTTCCGGACTCGATGCGCGCCGCGACCGGCTGCTGGCTGTGGGTGCCTGTGCGCTCAAGCACGGGCGACTGGATGTCGGCGCCAGCTTCGAGCGCGTGATCTTCCAGGAACAGGTGTCAACCAAGGCCAACATTCTGGTGCACGGCATTGCCCCCACCGAGCAGGCCGCCGGCTTGCCGGCGGAGCAGGCGCTAATGGATTTTCTGGAGCTTGCCGGCGCGCATGTGTTGCTCGCCTACCACGCGCCGTTCGATCGCATCATGCTGGATCGCGCCACGCGCGAATATCTCGGTGTGCGTCTCGTCAACCGGTGGATCGATCTCGCCTATCTCGCGCCGGCGCTGGTTCCGGAGGCGCGCCTGCCCCGGGCGAGTCTGGATGAATGGTTTCATTACTTCGGGATTTACGTGCGCGCCCGCCACCGGGCGATTGATGACGTGCACGCGACCGGAGAGCTCATGTTGATCCTGCTGGAGCGTGCCCGGGCGCGTGGAATGCAGACTATCGGAGCATTGCTCGCGGAGACAGAGGCCCAACAGCGTTCGGCTATGGCAGGGGGGTTCTGAGCGGCTTGGGCGCCGCTTGATCTGGATCAACCACAAAGAGGACACTATGGCGGCATAAGAGGAGACTATGGCACCATGGTCCGCCGGTTCAGGCGGGTCAGGCCCCGACCGGTAGCCGGGGTGGTAGAGGGAACAGGACAGTCGTCGCCGTGCAGGAACGGGCCGACAGGCTGGCAAGGATTCAGTGGAACGGGATGGCAAAGGGGCGCGTGGCACCGAGGCAAGGAGCGCCTATAACGCGCAGCATAATTGGAGTGCAGTTGTCACAATAGGCATAAGAACAACATAAAGGGGGTAACGACGCCGTGAATGCAACAAGAATGGCGAGAGTGCGGGTGACGAAATCCCGCGGTTAGCGGGATTTCGCGTGGCATCCGATTCGTCGCAGGCGGGGTCGTCAGCAAAGCTCGGGCGGGTAAACGTCAGGTAGATATCTCGCTCACCATCATTAGCTAAGTACGGAGGAACGTCGATGGCTACAAATACTGGGCAACAGGAAGCGCACTGGCACGCAACGCGCAACCTGATGATCGTTCACCTAGTCATATGGTTTGTTTTCGCGTACGTCGTTCACTGGTTCGCGCCGCAGCTCAACAAGATGAGCTTGCTGAACTTTCCGGTGGGTTTCTATATGGCGGCGCAGGGCTCCCTGATCGTATTCGTCGTCCAGCTGTTTGTCTTCGCAAAGCAGCAGGACGCGATCGATCGCAAATTCGGCATGGCCGAAGAAGACTAAAAGGAGAAACCGATCATGCCAATATTCAAGAAGGGGACGACGTTCATCGAGAACCTCCCCAAAATCTATACCCTCTACACCGGGGGCTTCCTGCTGTTCTTCGCCATGCTGGCGTGGTTCGAGAAGCTCGGCATGGGTGCCGATACCATCGGCATCCTGTTCGTGTCCTTCACGATCGTCATCTATGCGCTGATCGGCTACCTGTCACGCACGATGGAGGTTCAGGCCTACTACGTGGCCGGCCGCCAGGTGCCGGCAGTGTTCAACGGCATGGCGACCGCCGCGGACTGGATGTCCGGCGCCTCGTTCGTCGCCATGGCCGGCGGCATCTACCTCGGGGGCCACGCCTACCTCGCCTTCGTGGTCGGCTGGACGGGCGGCTACGTGCTGGTCGCGACGCTGATGGCGCCGTACCTGCGCAAGTTTGGCTGCTACACGGTGCCGGACTTCATTGGCACGCGCTACGGTGGCAACCTGACGCGTTTCTTCGCCGTGGTCGTGCTGGTGGTTGCGTCGTTCACTTACGTGACGGCGCAGATCAACGCAACCGGCACTATCGCGGCGCGCACGCTGGGTGTGCCGTTTGAGGTGGGTGTATGGGTCGGTCTGGTCGGCATCCTGCTTTGCGCAATGCTGGGTGGCATGCGCGCGGTGACCTGGACGCAGGTGGCACAGTACATCGTGTTGATCATCGCCTACCTGGTCCCGGTGTTCTGGATGTCGATGAAGCAGGGCTTCGGTCCATTCCCGCATGTGGAATACGGCAATGCGGTTGCCAGAATCATGGAACTCGAGCCGATACTGCAGGTGGGCGTCCTGAAACCTACCGGCGAAATTGCCGCGCAGTTCCCGGGCCTCAAGGCGCTGACGGTGCTGCATGCCACTCCGGGTGAGGGGCCGATCGCCGCCTGGCGGTTCGTGACACTGGTGGCATGCATGATGATCGGCACCGCGTCGCTTCCGCACATCCTGATGCGCTACTTCACCACGCCATCGGTGCGCGCCGCACGTACTTCGGTCGCCTGGTCGCTGTTCTTCATCTTCCTGCTGTACTTTACGGCGCCGGCGCTCGCGACCTTCACCAAGCTGCAGCTGCTGGATCCCAATTTGGCGACCAGCATCATCGGCAAGTCGATCGCCGAAGTGACCAACCTGACGTGGATCCAGAAGTGGAGCGCGGTCGGGATGGTGGCGATCAAGGACTTCAATGGCGACGGGATACTGCAGATCAACGAGTTCTTCATCCGTGGCGATATCGTGGTGCTGGCAACACCCGAAATCGCGGGCCTGCCGTATGTGATATCGGGTCTGGTCGCCGCCGGCGGCCTGGCCGCTGCGATGTCAACGGCCGACGGTCTGCTGCTCGCCATCTCCAATGCGCTTTCTCATGATCTGTACTACAAGATCATCGACCCGAAGGCGGAAACCAGGAAGCGCCTTATCGTTGCCCGTGTGCTGCTGGTGGGTATCGGCGCATTGGCCTCGATCGTCGCGAGCTTCAAGCTCACCGGAATCCTCGGTGCGGTGGCGTGGGCCTTCTGCTTTGCCATGTCCGGTCTGTTCTTCCCGCTCGTTCTCGGCGTATGGTGGAGGCGGGCGAACCGGGCGGGCGCGATCGCCGGCATGGTGATCGGCCTGGGTGCCGGTTGGTGGTACCTCTACATGGTGAAGTGGGGCGGCATGAAGCCATGGTGGGGGATGGACGATCTGCGCTTCGGCATGGTCGGCGCGACGGCGAGCCTGATCGCGATGGTCGTGGTTTCGCTAATGACCAAGGCCCCCGACAAGGAAACGCAAGCCATGATCGACGAAGTCCGCATCCCGAAGGGCAAGACGATCCTGGAGGCGTCGCACTGACAGGCGTTTGGTAATGCTCAAAGCCGGGGCGAGTCACTCGCCCCGGCTTTATTTTTTTCTGGACCGAATTTGGCGTCGCGTGTACATGGAGTTTTGCTGTGACTGAGACAATCCCGCTCTGGGCGATCGTTGTCGACTACGTGCTCGGCATGGTCATGTGGACCCTGATTGGCCGCTTCGGCATGCGGCTGTTTCTTCCGGAAGAGAGCAGGTTCTTTTTCAACCGGTTTTTCATCAAGGTAACCAACCCGCTGTTGAAGTTGTTCGCCCCGATCACGCCCTCGTTCCTGGTGCCGCCGCTGGTGCCGTTGTATGTGGCATGGTTCTTCTACATGACGCGCTTCTATCTGATGCCCTGGCTGCTCGGTTATTCGGTGATGGGCATGCTGTCGTTCCCGCTGGAGAGCGAGCTGGCCCGAGGTATCGCCCATCTGATCGGGCTGATCGTCAACTAGTCTGGATGCCGAATTAGCCCCCCGGTGGGCTCTTTCTGAAGTCTCTTAGCCTGCGGACCGAAGCACGGCCTCGGCATCGAGGTGGCGACGCAGTTCGCGGCGTATCTCCTGCCAGCGAAAGCGTACTGAATTGCGCACGATTTCCTCATCGAGCTCCTTGAGGTTCTCGACAATGGGTGCCCAGCGTATGAGCGCCGTCGGGCTCTCGGAAAACGGTGTCTCGTCGTCGTCTACCCGCGCCCATTCGCAGGATGCCAGGCGCGCACGTACACGATCGGCATGCGATGCGAACTGCTCGTCCGCATCGGCGGGGACCCCTGTGTCGTCGAGGATCGCGCTTGTCACGCGGGTCATGAGCGCGCCGACTTGTGGTGCCAGTGCTTGTGAATGTCGCGCCAGCAGTCCGCCGGCGTAGACGGACAGATCCGACAGGCACGCGAGCCAGACATGCCACTTGGCAATGTTGACCGAGCGCACAAATTCGTCGTCCTCGAAAAGTTGCGGGTAGACCATTCCGGCGCGCGTTCGCAAATAGCTGTACAGTGAAGTCTGTGCGAGGTAACTGGCGCGTGTCTGGAGATAACTCCTAAGCGTCGCGAGGTCGTTGATCGGCTCGCTCCTGCGGCGACCGAGCGTACCGAAGTAATCGCGCAGCCCTTCCCGCAGGCCCAAGGCCCAGACTGCAAATCGCTGGGCCCGCGTTGTCGGCTTCGTCATGAGTTCCTGGCTTCCCGTGATTGCTGCGTCTTCATGGCCGGTCGCCTCTTGTATCATCCCCGGACCGGGGTCGCCAGAGCGCGCATTTTGTTGGCGCGCAAAACGGAACGCTTGGAGCGCTTAGCATGCGCCGCGCCCCCAGGCACTCTGCGCCTGTCTCGGGTCACCGTGCGGGCGATCGTTGACATCGGAATCGACGGGTAGAAAAATGCCTGCATCATACTGACAGCGTCGTTCGCCGGCTTTCACGCGCCGGCCGCCGCGCCTGTCCCGGAGAACCGGGACTCGGGACGGTCCCGCATCCCGCAATGCCTGAGTCGGCATTGATAACTGTCGGTTGTACACTGGGTCTGCGCCTCAACCAGAGCGGAGGAACAAGCATGTCCGAAGAAAAAATCTACAAGGTCCCGACTCAAGTCGCGGCCCACGCCCACATTGATGCCGACAAATACCGTTCGATGTACGAGCGGTCGGTGAAGGATCCGGAGGGTTTCTGGGCGGAGCAAGCCAAGGCGTTTGTCAGCTGGTCGAAGCCCTGGACCAAGGTATCGGACTGGAGCTACGACGCCGGCAATCTCTACATCAAGTGGTTCGTCGGCGGAAAGCTCAACGTCTCCTACAACTGCCTCGACCGGCACCTGGACACGCGTGGCGATCAGGTTGCGATTCTCTGGGAGGGGGACGATCCAAAGGAAGACCAGAAGATCACCTATCGCCAGCTGCATGCCGAGGTGTGCAAGTTCGCCAACGTGCTGAAGAGCCGTGGCGTCAAGAAGGGCGACCGCGTATGCATCTACATGCCGATGGTGCCGGCCGCGGCGGTGGCGATGCTTGCCTGCACGCGCATCGGCGCCATTCATTCGGTGGTATTCGGTGGATTTTCGCCGCAGTCGCTTACCGACCGTATCCTCGATTCCGACTGCCGCGTTGTCATCACTGCCGATGAAGGCATACGCGCCGGCAAGAAAATTCCGCTCAAGGCCAACACCGACACGGCGCTGGAAAAGTGCCCGAACGTCCACACCGTAGTGGTCTTCCAGCGCACGCACGGGAAAGTCGCCATGAAGTCCGGCCGGGATCTCGTCTATCAGGATGAGGTCGCCAAGGCCTCGGCCGACTGCCCGATTGAGGAAATGGACGCCGAGGATCCGATGTTCATTCTTTACACCTCGGGCTCGACCGGCAAGCCCAAGGGTGTGCTGCATACGACCGGCGGCTATTTGGTATTCGCCGCCATAACCCACAAGTACACGTTCGACTATCACGACGGCGATATCTACTGGTGCACGGCAGACGTCGGCTGGGTCACGGGTCACACCTATATCGTCTATGGGCCGCTCGCCAACGGTGCCATCTCGCTGATGTTCGAAGGTGTGCCGAACTACCCGAGCACCTCGCGTTTCTGGGAAGTCGTCGACAAGCACAAGGTGAATACGTTCTATACCGCTCCGACCGCGATCCGCGCGCTAATGCGCGAAGGGGAGGCGCCGGTCAAGAAGACCTCGCGCAAGAGTCTGAAACTGCTGGGCACGGTTGGCGAGCCGATCAATCCCGAGGCTTGGGAGTGGTACTACCACGTGGTAGGTGACAGTCGCGTACCGATCGTGGACACGTGGTGGCAAACCGAGACTGGCGGGCATCTGATTACGCCGCTGCCGGGAGCGACGGCATTGAAGCCGGGGTCCGCCACCAATCCCTTTTTCGGGGTGGTGCCCGGGATCGTCGATCTCGGCACCGGCAAGCTGCTGGAAGGTCCTGCCGAGGGCGCGTTGGTGATCCAGCGTCCGTGGCCGGCACAGATGCGCACCGTATACGGCGATCATCAGCGCTACGTCGACACCTATTTCAAGACCTACCCCGGCTATTACTTTACCGGCGATGGCGCGCGCCGTGACAAGGACGGGTACTACTGGATCACCGGGCGAATTGATGACGTGCTCAATGTCTCCGGTCATCGCCTCGGCACGGCCGAGGTGGAATCGGCGCTCGTGCTGCACCCATCGGTCGCCGAGGCTGCGGTGGTCGGATTCCCCCACGACATCAAGGGCCAGGGCATCTACTGCTACGTCACGCTCAAGGTGGGGGTGACGCCGACGGATGATCTGAAGAAGGAATTGGTGCAACAGGTGCGTAAGGAGATTGGCCCGACCGCCACGCCCGATGTCATCCAGTGGGCGCCGGGGCTGCCGAAGACGAGATCCGGCAAGATCATGCGTCGCATTCTGCGCAAGATCGCCGCCAACGAGGCGGACCAAATAGGCGATACCTCGACGCTGGCCGATCCGGCTGTGGTCGATGATTTGGTCAAGCACCGCGCCCACAAGTAAGTAAAGTAATGGTCACGCCGCCAGGCCTCGGTAATTGACCGGCGGCCCGGCGGTTATCCGCAGCCCGTGGCCCTGCGCTAGAATGGCGGCGCCCGCGGTCCCCGCGGCGGTTCCCAAGGATCACGATTGAATTCTCCCTCCACGCCGGATCGCGATGTACTCGTCGACATTCGCGATGTGCACTTCGCGCGCGCCGGGCGCCCGGTATTGCAGGGCATGCGCCTGTCGGTGGCGCGCGGGAGGATAACCGTCATCCTCGGTGGCAGCGGTTGCGGCAAGACCACGCTGCTCAATCTCATTGGTGGGCGGCTGCGTCCCGATCGCGGCGAAATCCTGGTCGATGGCCAGTCGGTCCCGTCGCTTGGCACGCGCGCGCTGTATGAGTTGCGCAAACGCATGGCCCTGCTGTTTCAGTCCGGGGCACTGTTCACTGATCTCACGGTATTCGAGAACGTGGCGTTTCCGATTCGCGAGCACACGCGGCTGCCGGAATCCCTGCTGCGCAAAGTGGTGCTGATGAAGCTCGAGACCGTGGGGCTTCGGGGCGCGCGCGATCTCATGCCCGCGGAACTCTCCGGCGGCATGGCACGGCGCGTGGCGTTGGCGCGTGCCATCGCGCTTGATCCGATGATGGTCATGTACGACGAGCCCTTTACCGGACTCGACCCGATCTCGATGGGTGTGATTGCGCAACTGATTCGCAACCTCAATCGGGCGCTCGGCATCACCTCGGTGGTGGTGACGCACGATGTGGCCGAAGCCATGACGATTGCCGACCACGTGTATCTGATAGGTGACGGCCGGGTCATCGCGGAGGGCGGCCCGCAGGCGATGCAGGCATCGAGCGAGGAACACGTGCGCCAGTTTCTGGACGGCCTGCCCGATGGGCCGGTGCGCTTTCACTATCCGGCCGCCGATTACGTCGACGACCTGCGCCACCCGGGCAGCCGCGCATGACAGACACCGCCGTCCATCGCATCGGTCGCTGGGCGCTCGCCCGCATTGTGCGCCTCGGGCACGCCACCGCGTTTCTGCATGTGTTGTTGGTGCGTTCCTGGCGTCTGCCGAGCCGCCCCGGTCCGGCCGCGGCCAAGGCGGCGCGGCTCGTGGTGCATCAGCTCTTTTCAGTCGGCGTGTTGACGCTTGCCATCATTCTCGTCTCCGGCATCTTCGTCGGCATGGTGCTCGGACTGCAGGGTTACAACACGTTGGTGGATTTCGGTTCCGAGGCGTCTCTCGGCCTGCTGGTGGCGCTCTCGCTTACCCGTGAGCTGGGACCGGTCGTCACGGCACTGCTGTTTGCCGGGCGCGCTGGCTCGGCGCTCACCGCGGAGATTGGCCTCATGAAGGCAACCGAACAGCTTGCCGGCATGGAGATGATGGCCGTGAACCCGATGACGCGGGTGATCGCACCACGCTTCGTCGCCGGACTCATCTCGTTGCCGTTGCTGGCTGCCATGTTTACCGTGATCGGCATCTATGGCGGCTATGTGGTGGGGGTGATTCAGCTCGGCGTGGATGCGGGTGTGTATTGGTCGCAAATGCAGGACCGGGTGGATTTCTACGATGATGTGGTAAACGGTCTGATCAAGGGCGTGGTATTCGGGTTTGTGGTGAGCTGGATTGCCGTGTTCGAGGGCTACGACAGCGTGCCGACCTCGGCCGGCGTGGCGAGCGCCACCACCCGCACCGTCGTGAGCGCGTCGCTCGCGGTGCTGGGGCTCGACTTCATCATGACGGCATTGATGATGGGAGGCAGCTGATGTTGAACAATCGTCTGATTGAGTTCTGGGTAGGCGTGTTCGTGATCGCCGGTCTGGTGGCACTCACCATGCTGGCGTTTCGTGTGAGTAACCTGACGGCAATGGAAACCGTGGACGGTTACAAGGTCACTGCGCGCTTCAACAATGTCGGGCAGCTCAAGGTTAAGGCGCCGATCACGCTGGCAGGGGTGCGCATCGGGCGGGTCTCGGAGATCGTGTTCGACAGCGACAAGTACCAGGCCGTGGTTACGCTGGAAATCGACGGGCGGTTTCGCAAGATCCCGCGCGATTCCAGCGCCAGTATTCTCACGGCGGGCCTGTTGGGGGAGCAGTACGTAGGGCTTGAAGCCGGGGCAGATGAGGAATTTTTGCGCCAGGGCGATAGTCTAATGCTTACGCAATCTGCTCTGGTGCTTGAAAAGCTGATCGGCCAGTTGGTGGCCAACCTCGCGAGCAGCAGCGGCAAGAAATAGTGTAGTAAGGACAGTGGGAGAGTGACGATGCGTATGCGTAGGCGTAGGCGTTCAGGGTGGTGGGCTCTGTTGGTGGTGTGGTGTGCTGGCGCGGCACTGGCGGCGACGGCCGAACCAGATGTGCTGGTACGCCAGGCGACCGACGAAATCCTCAAGCGCATCAAGTCCAACAAGGATGCCTATGCTGCGGACAGCAAGAAGCTCTACGCCATGGTCGATGAGCTGGTGCTCCCGCATTTCGATTTTCGCGCCATGTCCAAGCTCGTGCTTGGCCAGAACTGGCGCGGGGCCTCGGAGGATCAGCGCACGCGCTTTACCAGCGAGTTCCGCGATCTGCTGGTGCGGACCTATTCCACCGCGCTGCTCAAGTACACCAACGAGGAGATCATCTATCTGCCCTACCGCGGGCCGCTGACCGAACGCACCGCGGAGGTCCGGGTTGAGGTGAAGTCGACCGCCGGTGCGCGCAACGTGCCGCTCGCCTACAGTTTCTTCCGGCGTGAGGCCACCGACCCGTGGAAGGTATACGACGTGACGATTGACGGCGTGAGCCTTGTCACCAGTTTCAAGACCACCTACGCCGAGCGCGTGCAACAAAGCGGGCTCGACGCACTGATCGCACAGCTCGCCAAGGACAACCGCGAGGGCAAGATCGAGGATCCGGTTGGCAAGTCGGTGGAAGCCAAGGGCAAGGGCAACAAGTGACCGGCAACAGACCGTCTCGTGACGCTGAAGCCATTGCGATAAGCGACGCGCTTACATTCGATACCGTGGCGCGGATGCTGGCCGCAAGCGAGTCCTGGTTCCGGCCCGACGCCGGCCCGCTCACCATCGATCTGGCCGGGGCCACGCGCGTGGACAGTGCCGGGGTGGCACTGTTGCTCGAATGGCAGGAGCGCGCCGAACGCGCTGGCCGCAAGCTGAATTTCGTGCGTGCTGCCGAGCAGGTGCACCAGATCGTGCAGGTGAGCGGACTCGGCAAGGCGCTGGATCTACGCTAGCCTGCCCTGCGGCGGGCGGGCCTCGTACCCTCGTGTTATCATCCCTGTCGACCCGGCGCCGGCAGGCGCCGGACCGCAACGGGGTGCTCGTCATCCCCGAACCCTGAAGACCCGACAATGGACAAGCTGATTGTTACCGGTGGCGGACCGCTGCGCGGCGAAATTCGCATCTCCGGTGCCAAGAACGCGGCGCTGCCGGTGCTGGTGGCCTCGCTGCTTACCGACGAGCCGCTGCTGGTGAGTAACGTGCCGCATCTGCAGGACATCACCACCACCATGGAGCTGCTTGGCCGCATGGGTGTGCAACTGGTGGTCGGTGACAAGATGGTGATCGAGGCCCATGCCTCGAACCTCACGTCCGTGCGTGCCCCCTATGAGCTGGTGAAAACGATGCGCGCCTCGGTTCTGGTGCTCGGGCCGCTGGTGGCGCGCTTTGGCGAGGCCGAGGTGTCGCTGCCCGGCGGCTGTGCCATCGGGTCACGTCCCGTTAACCTGCACATCAAAGGTCTGCAGGCGATGGGCGCCGAGATCAATCTCGACGGCGGCTACATCCGGGCGCGGGCCAAGCGCCTGAAGGGCGCGCGTATCTTTATGGATATGGTTTCTGTGACTGGCACCGAAAACATCATGATGGCCGCGACGCTGGCCGAGGGCACGACGGTAATCGAAAACGCGGCACGCGAGCCGGAAGTGGCTGACCTCGCGGTGTGTCTGAACGCCATGGGCGCCCGCATCACAGGCGCCGGCACTGACGAGATCACGGTCGAAGGGGTGCCGCGTCTGCATGGCGCAAGCCACCACATCTTGCCGGACCGCATTGAGACCGGCACCTATCTCGTTGCCGGCGCCATGACGTCCGGCGACGTGCGGTTGCGCAACGTGCGCCCGGACATTCTCGCCTCGATCACCGAGAAGCTCGCCGAGGCCGGCGCGGAGATCGAGCACGGCGACAACTGGGTGCATCTGCGCATGCATGGCCGCCGGCCCAGGGCGGTCAACGTGCGCACCGCGCCATATCCGGCGTTCCCGACCGACATGCAGGCACAGTTCATTGCCATGAACGCCATTGCCGAGGGCACCGGCACGGTGACCGAGACTATCTTCGAAAACCGCTTCATGCATGTTTACGAACTGCAGCGCATGGGCGCCAACATCGAGATGGAGGGCAACACGGCCATCGTGCGCGGAGTGCCAGGCATCACTGGCGCGCCGGTGATGGCGACCGACCTGCGTGCCTCGGCGAGCCTCGCGCTCGCCGGTCTGGTCGCGGAAGGTGAGACGGTGGTCGATCGGATCTACCACATCGATCGCGGCTACGAATGCATCGAGGAGAAGCTCGCGCAGCTCGGCGCGCGTATCCGGCGCGTGCCGGGCAACGTGCGCACTGCGCCGCGCGAGTCGGCATCGGCGTGACATGAGCGCTGCCAAGCAGGGCGGGCGCGGCGCGGCGCCTTCCCCGGTGGTCAACATCGCGCTTTCCAAGGGTCGCATCATTGAAGAGGGCTTGCCGCTGCTGGCGCGCGCCGGCATCACGCCGAGCGAGGATCCAGCGCGCAGCCGCAAGCTGATACTCGACACCAACCTCCCGGATGTGAAGCTGACCATCATCCGTGCTGCGGACGTGCCAACCTACGTGCGATTCGGTGCCGCGGATCTCGGCGTGGCCGGCAAGGATGTGCTTATGGAATACGAAGGCGATGGGCTTTATGAGCTGATGGATCTCGGCATCGCCCGCTGCCGGTTGATGGTGGCCGAACCCGCCGGGCTCGCGGCGCGCGACGACCCCAAGAGTTGGACGCGCGTGCGCGTCGCCACCAAGTACGTCAATATTTCCCGCCGCCACTTCGCTGCCAAGGGCATTCAGACCGACATCATCAAGCTGTATGGCTCGATGGAGCTGGCGCCGCTCGTGGGGTTGTCCGAGCGCATCGTCGACCTGGTTTCGACCGGAAATACCCTCAAGGCCAACGGACTGGTCGAGGTCGAACACGTTGCCGATATCAGTGCCTGGCTGGTGGCGAACAAGGCTGCCATGAAGATGAAGCGCGACGCCGTCAAGGCGGTCGTCGATCGCATCGCCGCCGCGCTGGGATAAACCGGTTGGCGCGTCGCATGGCGGCCGCCCACAGGAGCCTGCTGACATGAGTCTCAAGCTTCGACTGCTGAACAGCCGAGATGCCGATTTTAAATTGGCATTCGATGCGTTGCTCGATCGTACACAGTCGCTCGATCCGGCGGTGGAAGCAACGGTGCGCGAAATCGTCGAGGCGGTGCGAACACGCGGTGATGCCGCAGTGCTCGATTACACCAGCCGCTTCGATCGCCGCGAGGTGAAACACGCCGGTGCGCTCGAGATTCCACTCGCGCGTCTGGATGACGCACGTGCGGCGATTGGCGCGGCTGAGCGCCAGGCGCTGGAGGCCGCCGCAGATCGAATTCGTCGCTATCATGAGCGACAACGTATCGAGTCCTGGCAGTACGCCGAGGCCGATGGCACGTTGCTTGGTCAGCAGGTTACCGCGCTTGATCGGATAGGCCTGTACGTGCCCGGCGGAAAGGCAGCCTATCCGTCGTCCGTTCTGATGAACGCCATACCGGCCAAGGTGGCCGGTGTCGGACAGCTCGTCATGGTCGTGCCGGCGCCCGGGGGTGCGCTGAATGAGCTGGTGCTGGCCGCCGCCGCGATCGGTGGTGTCGATCGCGTATTCAGTATTGGCGGCGCGCAGGCGGTGGCGGCGCTCGCTCATGGCACCGAGACGATCCCCAAAGTGGACAAGATCGTTGGCCCCGGCAACATCTATGTTGCGACCGCCAAGCGCATCGTGTTCGGCACGGTAGACATCGACATGATTGCCGGACCGTCCGAGATTGTCGTGGTGTGCGACGGCCGGACCGATCCGGAATGGGTGGCGATGGACCTGTTTTCGCAAGCCGAGCACGACGAGGACGCGCAATCAATCCTTATCAGTCTTGAGGCGGCTTTCACCGAGCGGGTGCACGCGGCGATCAAGAAAATGCTGCCGGGCATGGAACGTCGCGACATTATCCGCGCCTCGCTCGAGGGGCGCGGCGCGCTAATCACCGTGGCCGACATCGACGAGGCGGTGGCGCTGGTGAACCGTATCGCGCCCGAGCACCTGGAGCTGTCGCTCGAGTCCCCCCAAGCCGTGGCACAACGCGTGCGCCATGCCGGAGCCATTTTCCTCGGCCGTTACACGCCAGAGGCGATTGGCGACTACTGTGCGGGGCCAAACCATGTCTTGCCAACCGCGGGCACCGCGCGTTTTTCCTCGCCGCTCGGCGTGTATGATTTCCAGAAACGCACGAGTCTCATCCAGTGCTCGGCCGACGGCGCCTCGGCGCTGGGGCGGACGGCCTCGGTGCTTGCGCGTGGCGAGGGTCTCACTGCGCACGCGCGATCGGCGGAGTACCGAATCAAGAAGTGATGGGCAACCCTGACAGACGAATCGGCGACGCGTCTGGCGCGCAGGTTTTCTCGTCATTGGTTCCCGCCCATGACCGTCATTGTTTAACGAATGAAGGACAAATCCAGAATTGAGCGGCTGATTCGTCCCGAGATCCGGGCGCTGTCCGCGTATCACGTACCGGACCCCACCGGACTCATCAAGCTCGATGCGATGGAGAATCCCTATACGTGGCCGGAGGACGTCCGTCGCGCGTGGGCCGAGGTGGTGCGTGCAGTCGAGCTTAACCGCTATCCGGATCCGGGCGCGCGCGTCGTGAAGGCGCGCCTGCGCGAGGTACTTGCCGTTCCCGCCGACATGGAGCTGGTTCTTGGCAATGGTTCGGATGAACTGATCCAGCTGATCTGTCTCGCGCTCGCGCGGCCCAAAGCCGTCGTGATGGCGCCCACTCCGACCTTTGTCATGTACGAGATGATCGCCACCTTCGCGGGCATGCGGTTTGCGGGCGTACCGTTGGGCGACGACTTCGCGCTCGATGAGGTCGCGATGCTCACCGCGCTGGAGCGCGAGCGTCCGGCCGTCGTGTTTCTTGCCTACCCGAACAATCCGACCGGCAACCTGTTCGATGCAGCGGTGATCGAGCGGCTCGTGCGCGCGGCGCCGGGCCTGGTGGTGGTGGACGAGGCCTACCATGCCTTCGCGCATGCTTCCTTCATGGAGCGCCTTCCCGAGTTCGATAATTTGCTGGTGATGCGCACCCTTTCGAAGCAGGGGCTGGCCGGACTGCGACTCGGGCTACTCGCCGGCGCGCCAACCTGGCTCGCCCAGTTCGACAAGGTGCGACTGCCATACAACCTCGGCAGCCTCACCCAAGCGAGCGCGCTGTTCGCGCTGCAGCACATCGAGCTCATGGATACCCAGACTGCCGATGTCCGCGTGGAGCGCGAGCGGCTCTACCAGGCACTGGTGGCCTTGCCCGGCGTTCGCGCCTGGCCCAGTCGCGCGAACTTCATTCTGTTTCGCACCGAGGCGCGAGCGGCAACCGATGTGTTCAGCGCATTGCTCAAGGCCGGGGTGCTCATCAAGAACCTCGATCGGATGATCCCCGGCTGCCTGCGCGTCACGATCGGCACGCCGGAGGAAAACTGCGCGTTCCTGAACGCCCTCAAGCACGCGCTCTGATCCCCGCGCCGCGGGCGCTGTGCTACCATTGGCGCATTCCGCTGAATCTGGATGCCCATGTCCCCCCGCACCGCACAGGTGGCGCGCAACACCAAGGAGACCCGCATCACCGTCGAGATCAATCTCGACGGGAGCGGCGCCTGTGCGCTCGAGACCGGGATTCCTTTTCTCGAGCACATGCTGGAGCAGGTTGCACGCCACGGCTTGATCGATCTCACGATACGCGCCGAGGGCGATTTGCATATTGATGCCCACCACACCGTCGAGGACATCGGCATTACGCTGGGACAGGCCTTTGCCAAGGCGGTGGCGGACAAGAAGGGCATTCGACGCTATGGGCACGCCTACGTGCCGCTCGATGAGGCGCTGTCGCGCGTGGTGATTGATCTCTCAGGCCGTCCGGGAATCGAGTATCACATCGAGTACCCGCGTGCCCGTATCGGCGACTTTGACGTCGATCTGATCGGAGAGTTTTTCCAGGGCTTCGTCAATCATGCCCTGGTGACCCTGCACATCGACTGTCTGCGCGGCAAGAATGCGCACCACATCGCCGAGACGGTCTTCAAGGCTTTCGGGCGGGCGCTACGCATGGCGCTCGAGGTCGACACGCGCATGGGCGCAGTCGTGCCGTCGACCAAAGGAAGCTTGTAAGAATTACTGGCGCAGCGTCGGCGAAAAGCGCTGGCTCCGGAATTGATGTCGGACGCAGCGCGCGCTACGACTCAACATTCGGCATTCGGTATCTGGAATCGAGTATCCCGTCCGCAGTCA
>LJVB01000005.1 GCA_001304215.1 Acidithiobacillales bacterium SM1_46
GGCGGTGAGTGTCAAGGTTTCGGCAAAAGCAGTCGCGGAGATCAACAGCGCTGCCAACAGCCAGCCGGTACGCATGGCGCGTAGCATAGCATTGCGCACCGCCCGGACCGAAGGATAAACCCCCAGGGCACGCGGGCTATTGCGGCGCTGGCGTCTCCGGCAACTTCTCAATCTTCATGCGCTTGATAACCCTGACGTCAGGCTCGGACCAGGGCCCCTTCACGAGCCAAACCTCGCGCGCACCCTCGCGGATCGCGAGCTTGAGCACCTGCTGCACAGCGAGTACCGCCGCCGCAACCTGCGGCCCCCAGATTGCCAAACCGGCAATCGCCGCCGTGTCACCCACCCGTGGTTCGATCTCGACGCGCAGATCAAAATCCTGATCGGGCAACCCAATGCGCCCGCTAACGTCCACCTTGGCAGCCGGCGCACGCACAACCGTGTCACGCAGCTGCAGGTTGCCGTAGTCAATCGTCGCCTTACCCGTCAGCCGATCGAACAGAAAGCCCTTGCCATAGATCGGACTGAAATCGAAGGCGAGAAACCGCCCGAGCGCGGTCAGATCCACCGCGCTAAAGAGCCGCCCGAGTGCGCCCGGAGCAACTTCCGGAAGTCGGCCATTCTCCACTCGTATCTCGCCCTCACCGTTTAGCGCGGACAGCGCCATGTCCGGAATCCCGCCTCGCCACGCAAGGCGCGTCTTGATCTCGCCGACGCCCCCGATCACCCGCCCGGGGTAGCCACTGGCCTCGAGCGTCTTGCCGAAATCCTTCGAGTTCATTTTCGCGTCAAACGTCGAGCTGGATTCGCCGGCGCGGGTCTCCCATCGGCCGGTCGCTTCAAGCCCCGCCTCGGGGCGCGTTAGCTGGAGCCTGTCGACGCTCCATCCACGCTCGGAGCGGCTGGCGGCGAGTTGGAGCGTGCCGAAATCTCGCGTACCGAAACGAAACGATTTGGCGGTGAGCGTCAGTGCCGGCAATTGGTGCGGGTCAGTCTGACTCGGTCCGGTATCATGGATGCCAGTTTCCGGAACCGACAGATGCTCGAATTCGAGCACCATTTGTGGCACAGCCGGTGTGGGATCCAGCCGGAACGTGCCCGACGCAGCTGGCCCGTCGAGGCTGCCTGACCAGCGCCCTTTCGCATCCTGCGTCACATCGATGGCCACGCGCCCGAACTGACGGTTCAGGTAAGCCAGTGCCGAGGTCTCGAAGGTCACTCGCCGCAGTGGCGCCACATCCAGTCTGCCGAGGTCATGCGCCTGACTGGCTTGGTCGCCGCGGAGCAGATCAATCCAGCCATCAGCGTCCAGACTGTCGCTGCGGCCGACGATATACAGACCAGCCTCGGCCGGCAGACGTGCCGGTTCGCCGCCGAACACCAGCATGCCGCGCTCAAAGCGCCAGCCCGCGCCTTCCGGCGCTAGCGCGAGTTGACCCCTGACATATCCGGGCGCGTCGAGCGACAGCACGTGGCGCGCATGCCCCGACTCAAGCGTACGGATTGAAAGCTTGGCGGGCAACAGCCCCTCTTCTCGGTTCAACGGCACCGGCAGCGATGCGCGCAATCCACGCCAGTCAAACTCGCCTTCCAGATGGCCGCCTTTTGATGACGTCCAGGTTCCCTGCCAAGCGCCCTCACCTTGCAGGCGCGAGGCGATCCGCTCACCGATTACCGGCGCCATACTGTCCGCCGTCATGCGCCCCTCGCCGACAATGGTCAGCGCACCTTGCGCCGTATACCCTTGCAAGCGCGCCTGTCCGCCCAGAAAGTCTGCGGTCACGCGGCCTCCTGTGACGCCGTCTTGGTTGAACAGGATACTGCCCTCGAGATCGCGCGGCTTCAGACCCGCCACCGGTAGCTGCAGATCCACGCCGCGCAACTCGTACTCGCCGTGAATTATTGCCGGCTGCGCGCCGAATGGCACCGTCACTTCAAGCGAAAGCACCCCCTCGCCATTCGCATCGATCCCTTCCGGAAGATACTGCTTCCAGGTGGCGCGCGTCGGCGGCGCCTTTACGGCCCGCAGCACCCGTAGCGCCTCGTGTACCGACCCGCGCACCCGAAGGTTCACATCGACACGGTCCATCGACTCGCCGTTCGGAAACTGGGTGTGCACGCTGACGCGGTCGGCCGCGAGCGCGCCCAGTCGCGCCGTGCGCGCTGTCACCCAGACATCCTGGTTGAGAACGTGCAAATCGACGTTTGCCCGGCGTGCCGGCTCCCAACCCTCGAGGAAGTGATACACCGCATCGCGCACATGGGCCGTGACTTCGAAGCGACCCTGGCCCTGCGCAAACGGAAAATCGCGCGGCCTGCCGTCCAGCACCAGCGTGCCGCGCTCTACGTAGCCGCCGGCGAACGCCCACTCCATCCAGGCGAGAATGTCCTTCGGTAGGTAGTGGACCGGGTAGTAGTTGCGCGCATGCTCGCCCTTGCCCGCCCAGAAGTCAGCTTGAACCTTGATGCGCGAACCCAGCTCCGCTGCGTCGGGCAGCGTCAGGCCGAAGGAACCGCTGGCCTGAATATCATCATTGCCGACGCGCAGTCCGTCGGCTTCGATCTGCCAGGCCTTGTCGACGCGATGCCAGCGAACCTGCCCGGTAAGCTCGTTGAGCTTGAGGGGCGCGCGAAACACGCCGCGCAAATCGAGTGTCATGCGGTTGGTGTTCAGGTTCATCTCGCCGCTTCGACTATCGACGCGCACTCGACCGCTCAGGCCGGCGACCCCTGGTACATCGCCCTGCGCCAGATGTTGCCAACCGAGGACATTCGCCGACACGGCAAAGCCCTCGGGAGCACGTGCTGGACCCTCGATCACAAGCTGCACGTCCTTGATGTCTCCGCGTGGGGCAAACGCTGTCCAACGCTCAAGCCACTCCACCCAACGTCCACTGGCGGCCTGACGATCCACTGCGCTTAGCACGGTCTTGGCGTACGCCGTCAGTTCATCGACCATGACATGCTCGATCGACACTTTGCTCTGCTTAACGTCAAAGGCAACAGCGACCTCCCCTACCGACCAGGACTTCTGCACAAGCGCAACGCTCAGGTCGCGGAGCGCAAGACGCCAAGCCGAGACACTCCCTTCCCAGCGCACCCGCGCCGCGGCCATGGGTACGGGCAGCGCCGTACGCAAACCCGTTGCCGGCAGGCGCAAATCTTCCACGCTGACGCTGCCCTCGATGCGCCGTGGCGCGCCACTTCGCCAGTTGCTCCAGAGCTCGACGCCGAAGCGACCGGCAAGATGCTCCGGCAGTTGCTCGCGTATCGCGAGCGGCAATCCGGCCGCGTCAAGTCCCTGCGCGCGCACGTAGATTTCTCCCGCCCAGTCACTGCTCACGAACGGATTTCCGCTGATATCAGCGCCGAAGGCGCAGTCCCTGCAAAGCGACTCGGGGAACACGGCCTGAAACGCCAACCGGTGTCGCTCGCCATCATTGCGCAGCGAGACATTGACGTGCTCGAGATGTAGCGGCGGTTTCTTATCGCGGCGATCTGACCACTGCAGCTCCCCGTTTTCGATCAGGATCCGGCCCTGACGCAAAATCCAGCCGAGAAACTTTTCCCCTCCGCCAGGTTCGGTCTGCTCCATCGCGCCGAGACCTGTCAGCCTGAACTGTCCATCTTCGAGACGCTCGAACGCCAGTCGTGGTTGCACCAACACGAGTTCACGAATACGCAACTCGCCGTAGAGAAGCGGTAGAAGGGCAATGTTGACACGAATCTGATCAAGCGAGACGACCGGCGTTGGTCGATCGTGCGCATAGACAGCAAGACGCTCCACACGAAGGCCGGGAAACAAGCCTTCCCAGTGTGCGGCAAGCGCACCGATTCGCACGGTCTGACCGGCTGCGCGACTGAGGTACTCCTCCGCCTCGGCTTTGCGTTCTGCGATTCCTGGCAATGTGAAACGCGCGACCGTAAACGCAACCGCCAACAAGGACAACGCGCCGGCAATTGCATAGCCCAAATAGCGCACCACGGTGTGCATGCCACGACGCATGCGCGCCGTTGGCCGCCAGTGCCTGAATGGGCCCAGGTGATGCTTCAGATAGGCAACCAGACCTGCCCAGCGTTGCTTCCAGTCGAACGTCATCGGGCTATTCTGGCTGATTTGCCGGCGAAAAAGCAGGATCTGGCGTATAGCGCCTAGAGCAACACGACGTCGTACTGTTCCTGGTTGTAAGTCGCCTCGACCTTGAGCTGGATCGGACGGCCGATGAATTCCTGCAGCTGGGCGACGCTGGCTGCCTCCTCATCGAGCAGCATGTCGATCACAACCTGCGCGGCCAGCACCAGATATTCCTTGGCGCCGAAGGCACGCGCCTCTCGCAGAATTTCCCGAAAAATCTCGTAGCACACGGTCTGCGCGGACTTGACCATGCCGCGCCCCTGGCATACCGGGCAGGGCTGACAGAGCACGTGCTCGAGGCTCTCGCGCGTACGCTTGCGGGTCAGCTCAACCAGTCCGAGGCTCGACATCTCTGTCATGAATACCTTGGTACGATCACGCATCGCCGCGCGCTCGAGCGCTCGTAACACCTGACGGCGGTGCTCGGGATCAGCCATGTCAATGAAGTCGACGATTATCATGCCGCCGAGATTTCGCAGCCGCAGCTGGCGCGCGATTGTTTGGGCCGCCTCGAGGTTGGTCTTGAACAGTGTCTCCTCCAGGTTCTTGCGCCCGACATAGGCCCCGGTATTGACGTCGACGGTCGTCATGGCCTCGGTCTGATCGATAATCAGGTAGCCGCCGCTCTTCAGCGGCACCTTGCGCTCCAGCGCCCGCTGGATCTCGTCCTCGACCGAGTAGAGATCGAAGATCGGCCGCTCCCCTGGGTAGTACTCGATGTGCTCGGCGATTTCCGGAATGAACTTGATTGCGAAGTCACGCGCCTTGAGAAAGGTCTCACGTGAATCGATGCGAATCTTCTCGACATTGGCACGCACCAGATCGCGCATGGCGCGCAGCGCGAGCGGAAGGTCCTCATGGATCAGCGCACAGGGCGGCACGTTGCCGATGCGATCCTGGCAGGCAGCCCAGGCACGGTGCAGGTAGCGCAGATCAGTGTAAATCTCCTCCTCGTCGGCGGCCTCGGCAAGCGTGCGCACGATATAGCCGCCCTCGTTCCCCACTTCCGCAGCTGCGTCACGCACCAGCGCGCGCAACCGCTCGCGCCCCGCCTCATCGGTGATGCGCTGCGAAACCCCGATGTGCTGGCTGTCCGGCAGGTAGACGAGATAGCGCGCCGGCAACGTCAAATGGGTTGTGAGACGTGCGCCCTTGGTGCCAAGCGGATCTTTCACCACCTGCACCACAACCTCCTGTCCTTCGCGCAGCAATTCCTGAATCTGGCGCTCACGCACAATCACTGCCGCCGCGTCCGCGATGTCACCACCCTCCGCGCCAACACCGCCGCCATCGTTGTGCTTGACGTCCACCGCGTGCAGAAAGGCGGCGCGATCGAGTCCGATATCGACGAACGCAGCTTGCATGCCCGGCAGGATGCGTTGCACCCGTCCCTTGTAAATGTTGCCGACCAGCCCGCGGCTGCGAGCGCGCTCGAGATGAACTTCCTGCAAAACCCCATTTTCGACCACCGCGACTCGGGTCTCCTGCGGTGTCACGTTGATAAGGATTTCTTCGCTCATAAAGTCGCCTCCTGCGTCTCGTGCAGCAGTGTCGCGAGTTCGTAGATCGGCAGGCCCACGATACCGGAGTAGCTCCCCTCGATGTGAGTGATAAACGCCGCCGCCCGGCCCTGGATGGCATAGCCACCGGCCTTGTCAGCGGGTTCGCCGCTCGCCCAGTACGCGGCGATCATTTCATCAGTGAGGGGAGCAAACGTGACGCGCGAGCGCACCAACGCCGTGCGCTCGCGGGAACCGGCGATCAACGCAATGCCGCTCAAGACTTCATGTGTGCGCCCCGCAAGCCGCTTCAACATCGCCTGGCCGTGGCTCGCGTCCGCCGGCTTTCCGAGGATCTCCCCGTCCAGTACCACTTCCGTGTCCGCACCGAGTACCGGCCGCAGCGCGAGGCCGCGCGTTGCCACTTGCTGCGCGACGAACCGCGCCTTGTCGAGCGACACCCGCACCACGTACTGCGCCGGTGTCTCGGTGGGCAGCGGAACTTCGAGCAAGTCGGATGGCATGACCTCGAAGACGATTCCGAGCTGGCGCAGCAGCTCCTGGCGCCGCGGCGAAGCGGAAGCAAGATAGATCACAGTGTTGCGTGAGAAGTATTAAGTGGTAAATGTGTGGGATCCGGTCTTGCCCGCGGAATCGCCACTTAACACTGAACACTCGACACTGAACACCGATTCACCGGTGGTAAGGCTTATTAGCAATAATACTCCACGCCCGGTACAGCTGCTCGGCAAGTACCACTCGCACGACGGGATGCGCCAGGGTCAGCGGCGAGAGCGACCAACGCTCGTCGGCGTGCGCGAGGCACGCCGGAGCGAGCCCCTCGGGGCCCCCTATCAGCAGCGCCACGTCGCTTCCCCCGGACAACCACCTCCCGAGGCGCACCGATAGGGCCGCCGTATCCAGCATCGTGCCGCCGCGATCGAGCGCCACGACTCGTGCGCCCGGCAGTACCGCCGCAAGCTGGCGAGCGCCTTCCTGTTCGGTGAGCCTCGCAAGATCGGCGTTCTTTCCGCGCCGCCCGGCGGGAATCTCTTGCAGCACGAGACGACACTCGCGTGGCATGCGCTTGGCGTATTCCGCGTAACCCGCCGCGACCCAGTCGGGCATGCGCTCGCCGACCGCAATGAGATGAATCTGCATGGCGTGCAGGCGCCGGCGGGAAGCGACGGCGTCCTACTGCGCCGCGACCTTACTGCTGCGCCGTCGTGCGGAGGCTCGCCCGGGTTTTGCCGCCTTGGCCAAATCCACGGGCTTGGCATCCGACCAGAGCTTCTCGAGATTGTAAAAGTCTCGCACCTGAGAGCGCATGACGTGCACCACCACATCACCGAAGTCGAGCAGCACCCAATCGCCGACTTGTTCACCCTCCACGCCCACCGCGCGTACGCCGTGCTCGCGCAGCATCTCCCGCACGCGCTCGGCTACCGCTGCCACGTGGCGCGTGGAAGTGCCGGTAGCAATCATCATGGTATCGGTAAAATCGGAGAGCTTGCGAACATCGAGGACGGTGATGTCCTGGGCCTTGGCATCCACCAGCGCATCGTGGATCCAGGTTTGCAACTGCTTACCGCGACTGCGTTTCGGCATCGGCACCTCTTGGCTGATACAAACGATTGGTACAAATATACTCCCAAACAGCATCGGGCAGCTGACCGCGAACCGACTCGCCGCGCGCGATGGCATCACGGATAGCGGTGGCGGAAATATCCTCTGGCGGCACAGGCTGGAAGAAAATGCAACCGGCGCTCACCTGCGTTAGTGTGCGCGCTTCGTGCACGACCCTTCCACGCGCCCAGGCCGGCAGTTGCGCCTCGCCGGGGAATTCCCAGCCGGGCCGCGTCATGACAACCAGGTGCGCAAGCTGCGGCAGGCGCGTCCATTCATGCCAGATTTCGATGTCCTCGTAGGCGTCCATCCCCAGAAGCAGACAGATCGGCCGCGCGCCCAACTCGCTACGCAGCGACTCGAGCGTGAGCACGGTAAACGAGGGTCCGCCGCGACGATACTCGCGATCATCCACCTCGAATCCGGGAAACTCCTCGCAAGCGAGTTGCACCATGCGTAACCGGTGATTGGCAGCCGCCACTGGCTGGCGGCGGTGAGGAGGATGAGGCGCAGGGACAATCAGCAATGGCTCGAGCGCGAGCCGCTCGCGGACCACCTGCGCGGGACGCAGATGACCGTAGTGAATGGGGTCGAAGGTTCCGCCAAAGACACCGAGCGCTTGCACTTAGGAGGCGGATCCCCGGACCATGGCAGGCATCGCGACCGGGATCGGTCTAGCCGCGAACGTGTCCGTCTCCCAGCACTATGAACTTGACCGATGTGAGGCCCTCCAGTCCCACGGGACCGCGGGTGTGCAGCTTGTCGGTGGAGATGCCAATCTCGGCGCCAAGGCCGTACTCGAAGCCATCTGCGAACCGCGTCGAGGCATTGACCATCACGGAGCTGGAATCCACTTCGCGCAGGAAGCGTCGCGCGTGCGAGATGTTCTCAGTCACAATGCTGTCCGTGTGCTGTGACCCGTATTGGGCAATATGTTCAATCGCCTGGTCGAGGCCTTCCACCACACGAATCGAAAGAATCGGTGCCAGGTACTCGGTGTGCCAGTCTTCCTCGGTCGCGGCGAGCGCGTCCGGTATGAGCTTGCGTGTCGCCGCGCAGCCGCGTAGTTCCACGCCCTTTTCCCGATACAGCTTGGCAAGCGCCGGCAGCGCCTTGTCCGCCACGGCGCGGGCGACCAGCAGCGTCTCCATCGTATTGCAGGTGCCGTAGCGCTGGCATTTCGCGTTAATCGCAATTTTCACCGCCTTGTCGAGATCGGCCCGGTCGTCGATATATACATGACAAATACCGTGCAGATGCTTGATAACCGGGATGGTGGCTTCGGCGCTGATGCGCTCGATCAGGCTCTTGCCGCCGCGCGGAACAATTACGTCCACAAACTGCTTCATGGTGATCAGCTCACCAACGGCTGCGCGGTCGGTCGTCTCCACTACCTGCACGGCCTCCGGCGGAAGCCCCGCCTGCCGAATGGCCGCCTGAATACAGGCCGCGATCGCCCGGTTGCTGTGAATCGCCTCACTGCCGCCACGCAGAATCGTGGCGTTGCCGCTCTTCAGGCAAAGCCCGGCGGCATCGGCCGTCACGTTCGGACGTGACTCGTAGATAATTCCGATTACGCCGAGCGGCACGCGCATGCGTCCGACCTGGATGCCGGAGGGGCGATAATTGAGATCGGTAATGCTGCCGACCGGATCGGCGAGCGCCGCAATCTGCCGCAAGCCCTCGGCCATCGCATTGATTCGCGCCGGGTTGAGTTCCAGCCGATCGAGCAGCGCAGTATCGAGACCCTGCGCACGGCCGGCTTCAAGATCTTTGTGATTGGCGGCAAGCAATGCGTCGGTCTGACGCTCGATTTCGGCCGCCATTGCGGCCAGCGCCGCATCCTTGGCCGCCGTCTCAGCGCGCGCCAGCGCGCGGGCAGCCAGGCGAGCACGTTGGCCAACGGCCTGCATGTAGGCGCGGATATCCGAAGTCGACTTCAGCTGGGTAGCGCTCGTCATGACACGACCCTCATTGTGCTATTTGCTCACAGGTGCCGGGCGCAGCATTCGCCAGTCCGAGCGCCAGACACTCAAGCTCGGTCCACGGATCCGCCCGCAACCGGCCCTTGATGGCACGATCCGCACGCGCCGCGCGCTGCAGCAGATCGTGGCAACGCGCAAGCGACAGGCGCTTCAGCGCGCGCGACACCAGTGGCCGGCGTTTGGCCCACACCCGCCGTGACTCCAGCACGGCCGGGAGCGGTCTGCCCGCCTCGAGATCTGCGGCCATGTAGGTCAGCTCGCGCGCTTCGCGCGCCAGCGCCCACAAGATCAGCACCGGCTCGACGCCCTCGGACCGAAGGTTCCCGAGAATCCGTTCGATCGCGGCCGCCTCGCCCTGCAGACAACTGTCCGCCAACCCGAACACCGTGAAGCGGGCATTGTCGCTGAGACTGTCCTCGATGTCATCCGCGCTGACCACCGCCCCTTGGTCGCGCGACATGGCGAGCTTGTCGATTTCCTGTGCGGCGGCAAGCAGATTGCCTTCCATATGATGTGCCAGCAATTCCGCCACGCCGGGGCCGGGAACCAGGCCGCGAGCACGCATTCGCCGCGAGATCCACGCCGGCAACTGCGCTGCGTCGATCGGGTAGATCGCCACAACGGTCCCCGCCCCGGCGATGGCCGTGACCCATTTGGCCTCGCGATCGCGCTTTTCGAGCTTGCCGGCCACAACCAGAAGCACGGTATCGAGCGCGGGCTGCGCCAGCATGTCGATCAGCATCTTCGCACCAGTCTCGCCGGGCTTGCCGCTCGGCAGGCGCAATTCGATGAGGCGTCGCGCCGCAAACAACGACAGCGACTGGCTGGCTGCGTACAGCGCATTCCAGTCGAAACCGGGCTCTACCGTGTGGCGCTCGCGCTCGCCGAAACCACTCGCCTGCGCAGCCGCCCGGATCGCATCGCAGGCTTCGTTCACCAGCAGCGGCTCGTCCCCATATACGAGATACGCCGGCGCGAGTCCGCGTCGCAAATGGTCGTCAAGGTTCGCAACGGAAATCTGCATCCCGCCTAACCGGGTCGACCAAGTTGAGACAGCCGCTGCAGGATCTGCTGCGCCGCATCGCGCTTAAGCTCGGAGAGCAACTGACTCTCCTCGCGCTCCTTGGCGAGCACATTCAGCCGATCGAAGGTGACCGGGCGCTGCATGATCACGGTTTGCGGCGGCGCCATCTCGTTTCCGTGTGCATCGGTCACCCGGAAGCTCACCTCATAGCGCAGCATGTACTCGCGAACTTTGACGGTGGAGTCCACCGACAGCACGCGATTCGTGACCATTTCGTTATAGAGAAACAGCGTCGGCAGGTCCTTGCCGTCGGCGACCTTTGCGCCACCCTGCACCTGCAGCGCGTCGCGTACCGCGATCAGCAACGGATCATACTCTCCCCCGCCACCTGATCTCTGCACGCGCAGTACGGCGAGTGCCGAGGGAAGCGTGGCCCCAGTCGTACCCCGCAGGTGCCAGCCGCACGCCGCAAGCAACGGCAACGCGACGATGAGCACCAAGCCCAGGCGCATGACGTACCAATCTCGCAAGACGCGCACGTCAGCCAACCACCACGTTAACCAGCTTGCCCGGCACCACTATCGTCTTGCGCACCGCCTTGCCGGCGATGTGGCGCCGCACATTCTCATCGGCCAGCGCAAGTTCGCGCACTTCGACCTCGCCCGCGGCCACCGGCACTGTTACGCGGCCCCGCAGCTTGCCGTTGACCTGCACGACAATCTCAACGTTGTCCTGTCTGAGCGCCGCATCGTCGGGCTTTGGCCAGCGCGCATCAATTGCCGCTTCGGCATGACCGAGCGCGCGCCAGAGCGCATGTGCAAC
The DNA here is from genome assembly GCA_001304215.1 of Acidithiobacillales bacterium SM1_46. Lineage (GTDB taxonomy): Bacteria > Pseudomonadota > Gammaproteobacteria > Acidiferrobacterales > Sulfurifustaceae > SM1-46. The sequence goes on from LJVB01000005.1 coordinate 11,092, forward strand.
GTGCGGCACCATCGGAGCGAGCATGAGCGTCAGAAGCTCAAGCGCCTCGTGGCGTACGGCTCGCGCCTGATCCGATTGCTCTTCACTGCGCCCCAGCGCGTTGACTAGTTCCATCACCGCCGCAATGGCAGTATTGAATGTGCGCCGCCGCCCGATGTCATCCGTGACCTTGGCGAGCGTCTGGTGCGCCTGCCGGCGCAGGGCCCGCAGCGCCGGAGGCAATTCGCCGAGGGCGGTCGCCGTCACCGGGCCCTTGTTGACGTGATCGGCGACAAGCTTCCATAGCCGACGCAAAAAACGATTCGCTCCGGCCACACCCTCGTCCGACCACTCGAGCGTCATCTCCGGCGGCGCAGCGAACATCATGAACAGTCGCGCAGTATCAGCGCCGTACTGCTCGATCAGCGCCTGCGGATCGACACCATTGTTCTTTGACTTCGACATGGTGCCGATGCCGCCCGACTCGACCGGCTGATCGTCGCTCTTCAATACCGCGCCAATGCGCTTGCCTTGCGCGTCGACCTGCAGCTCAACGTCGGCCGGATTGAAATACTGCATGCGGCCGCTGGCGGGCTTCCTGAAAAAGATCTCGTTCAGCACCATGCCCTGGGTGAGCAGACGCGAGAACGGCTCTGCCCCCTGAACGAGCCCAAGATCCCGCATTACCTTCCACCAGAAGCGCGAGTACAGCAGGTGCAGGATGGCGTGCTCGATGCCGCCGATATACTGGTCGACCGGCATCCAGTAGCGCACGCGCTCGTCAACCATTGCCTTGGCACTGTCCGCACAAGTGAAGCGCGCGTAGTACCAGGAGGAATCCACGAACGTGTCCATCGTGTCGGTTTCGCGGCGTGCCGGCTTGCCACACGTCGGGCACTGGCAATCGACGAAATCAGTGCGCTTGTTGAGTGGGTTGCCGCTGCCATCGGGCACGCAGTCTTCCGGCAACACCACCGGCAGCTCCTTGTCCGGCACCGGCACGTCGCCGCAGGCGTCGCAATGGACAATAGGTATGGGACAACCCCAGTAACGCTGACGTGATATCCCCCAGTCGCGCAGTCGCCACATGACCTGCTTGTCGCCGAGGCCTTTCGCCTTAAGGTCGGCAGCAATGGAGTCCATGGCGGCACTGTAGCCAAGACCGTCGTACTTGCCAGAATTAACACACCGGCCGCGCTCCTTGTCGGCATACCACTCGGCCCAGGCGTCGGTGGAGAATTTGTCGTCTCCGACCGCGATCACCTGCTTGATCGGGAGGCCGTACTGTTTGGCGAAATGGAAATCGCGCTCATCGTGCGCCGGCACCGCCATCACGGCCCCCTCGCCGTAGGCCATCAGCACGTAGTTGCCGACCCAGACCGGCACCGGCTCGCCGGTTAGCGGGTGCGTCACGCTGATGCCTGTCGGCATGCCTTTCTTTTCCATGGTGGCGAGATCCGCTTCCATCACCGTGCCGCGCTTGCACTCGTCCACGAAGGCTGCGAGCTGCGGATTGCCCTTCGCGGCATGGGCCGCGAGGGGATGCTCCGCCGCCACCGCACAGAACGTGACGCCCATGATGGTGTCGGCACGAGTGGTGAACACCCAGAGCTTTTCGTCCTTGGCGCCGAGCTTGTACGGAAAGGCAAAGCGCACACCGACACTCTTTCCAATCCAGTTGGCCTGCATGGCGCGCACACGCTCCGGCCACTCCGGCAACTTGTCGAGATCGGCGAGCAGTTCTTCGGCGTAGCGCGTGATCGCCAGGTAATACATCGGGATCTCGCGCTTCTCAACCAGCGCACCAGTGCGCCAGCCACGCCCGTCGATCACCTGCTCGTTGGCGAGCACCGTCTGGTCGACCGGGTCCCAGTTCACCGTGCCGGTCTTCTTGTAGGCAATGCCCTTCTCGAGCATGCGCAGGAACATCCACTGGTTCCACCTGTAATACTCGGGCTTGCAGGTAGCGAGCTCGCGCGTCCAATCAATCGCGAACCCGAGCGACTGCAACTGCTTTCGCATGTAGGCGATGTTGTCGTACGTCCACTTCGCTGGCGGCACGTTGTTCGCCATCGCTGCATTCTCGGCTGGCAGCCCAAAGGCATCCCATCCCATGGGTTGCAGGACATTGCGGCCGTTCATGCGCATGAAACGCGTCAATACGTCGCCGATGGTGTAATTGCGCACGTGCCCCATGTGCAGCTTGCCCGAGGGATACGGGAACATCGACAGGCAGTAGTACTTCTCGCGGGCGGGATCCTCCGCGGCACGGAAGGAATGGTGCGCTTCCCAATAGGCGCGCGCGTCCGCTTCTAACTGCTGGGGGGAATAACGATCATCCATTGGGACAGCGACGCGCAAGACTGTGGTGGGGCAAGAGAATAGCGCATCCCGCCTCGCCCGCCTACGCGCGGCGGCCTGCCAGATCCGGATCAGGATCCGGACTTGATGAACTTTACGATCGCGCCTACCGCCTGATCCTCAAGTCCAAGGAAACCATGCGGAGTCATGGCCAGGCACGGCTTGGCTTTCGCCGGTGCTCCGCCGGAAAGTACTTTCACTTCCTTGCGTGGCGCATTGATGAATTTCTGCACAAGATCCGGCGCATCGCTCGCCGGCGTGTGCTCGCAACCATCGCCCTGGTTCGCCAGCACCAGCACCGGTACGCGGATCGCGGCTAGGTCCATGGCAGGCACATGAGTGCCGTTCTTGTTGGCGCGTGTCATCGTCGACGTTAATACCAGGCCGCTAACGGCTTCCTTTAAGCGGATGGCGCAGTTCGCCGCCGACTCGGTCCCACGGCTGGTGCCGACCAGCCACACCGGCACAGGCGCGAGCGTCTTGAGGTGACGAACCACAGCATCAACATCCTGGCAATGCTCGGCACTAGCGCGGAACCCACCCAGCATGCCGCGGTCACCCTGATGATCAGACGGCGCATCTACCGTGGCAGTGACTAGCCCCGCAGCGGCGAAGGATTCGCGCGTGCGCACGAGAAAATTGTTCTTGAGCTTGCGGCCCACGCTAGGGCTGCTGGCAGAACCGCCAAACTCGGCAACGCCGTTGCCGCCCGGAAACAGAATGACCGCGGCGACCGGCTTGTCGGGCTTCAGTAAGAGAAACTTCTGCTGGACGCCAGCCCGTGTTTCAAGCGTAACCAGCTGTTCGTTTCCCGCCGCGACAGGAACCGCCAATGCCGCGAGCCACATTCCCGTTAACACAAGCCAAGCTGATCTCATGCTACGCACGTTCGCGCTCCCGTGATGTGTGATGGTTCGGACTCTATCCCCAATCCAGCCCTAACGCCATTCGCCGTATCAGGCGCAGCGCGGCAGCACTATTTGGCCTTGGCGTTATAACGCTCAATGGTTTTGGCTGTCAGATCGATCGACTCGTCGACATGGAGCACAGCGCTCTCCGGCAGAAAGATGACCATAGAATACTGCTGCTCTTTGGCCAGTTCCTTGGCGATCGCGCGGATGTCGGTCATCGACTTGTTCACCAGTTCGCCCTCGCGTTTGCTGAGCGCCTGACGAGCCTCGTTCTGCATTTTCTGGAATGCCTCGACCTTGGCCTGAAACTCCTGCTGCTTTTGCTGCTTCTGCTGGTCGGTCAGCAGCAACTGGTTCTTCTGAAAGTCCTGTTGCAGCGACTTGAGCTTCTGCTCTTCCTTTTGAAGCGCGCCCTGCTTGTCCTTGGCGAGCTTCTCGAGCTCGATGCGATTGCGCTGACCGGGCTTGCTGTCGGTCATAACCCGCGGCAGGTTCACATAGGCTACGCCGCCCTTTTCCGCCGCCAGCGTCGGCAAGCTGCCGACCAGAAGCGCCAATGCCATCAATCCAGTTGTCATCTTCATGGAAGAAATGTCCTCAAGATACTTCGATTGGCTAAAGAGTCGCGCGTTGTAGAACAAATCCGCGCTGCTGTCTATGGCCGTGTCCGGCGCCATCCCCAACCCGCAACGACCAGGAACAGGGCAAGTATCACCACCAACAGGTTTCCGACCCGAACATAGGGCGTGACCCCTGCACGCGGTACGACCTCCGCGCGCAACACGAGTTCCTCAAACTGCTGCGAACGCGCCAGCACGACGCCACGGTGATCAATGACCGCCGAGGGTCCGGTATTGGCCGATCGCACCATAGGGCGCGCGGTCTCGAGTGCGCGCATGCGGGCCATCTGCAGGCGCTGGTGCGGGGCAAGCGAGTCGCCGAACCATGCGTCCTCGCTCACATTCACCAGGACACTGGCCGTCGGTAGGGTGCGGATTACCTCCTCGCCGAAGGCGTCCTCATAGCAGACCGAGATACCAAGCTTCTGCCCTTTGACCGCGAGTGCCGCCTGAACCGGCGGACCTGGAGTGAAATCCGACATCGGGATCTGAAGATAATCAAGCAACCACTGGAGCCACGGCTTGAGCGGCAGGTACTCGCCAAACGGCACGAGGTGCCGCTTACGGTAAGTCGCCTCGCCATCGCGACTGACCAGCAACACACTGTTGTAATGCCGGCCGCGCTCGCGCTCGACAATTCCAGTGAGGAATGCGGTCTGCGAGCTACCAGCCAGCATCCGCAGCTCGGCACGCAATCCCCCCGTTTCGTCCAGATAGGCCGGCACCGCGGCCTCTGGCCAGACGACGAGATCGGCATCGAGCGCGGTGCGGCTGCGTGCGAGATAGCGCGCCACAATTTCATCACGGTAGCGGGCGGCCCACTTGATTCGCAGCGGTACATTGCCCTGAACCAGCGCAACGCGCAGTGCGCCATCCGCTGGCACGCTCCATTCGACGCGGCCGAGCGCGTAGCCGAGCAGCGTTACCGCCACGATCAAAATTGCCGCCGCGCGCCAGACGCGCGCGGGCCGAAGCAACGCCGCGGAAAGTGCCGCGGCAACCATCGCGGTGACAAGACTCACGCCATAAACGCCGAGCCACGGCGCAAATCCGGCGAGCAGCGTATCGATCTGGCTGTAGCCGAGATGCAGCCAGGGAAAGCCGCTCAGAAACGCGCCGCGCAGCCACTCCTGCAGCACCCATAAAGCGGGCAGCACCAGAAAATAGTGTACGAGGCCGGGATCGTCCTCATGCCCGCGCGCGAGGCGCGCCTGCGCCCAGCCCGCAAGGGCAGGGCTGACGGCGAGGATGGCGACAAAAAAGAAGGTGGCCAGACCGGCGAGCGGCGCAGCCATATTGCCGAAATTGTGCAAACTGACGTAGACCCACGAGGCGCCCAGGCCGAACAATCCGAGGCCAAAAAGGAATCCGCGCCAGGCGGCGCGCGCCGGCGTTGCGCCGTGCCAAAGTACGAACAACAGTGCCGGGCAAACGAAAGCGAGCGGAAACCAGCCGACCGGGGCGAATGCGAGGCAGAGCAGCACCCCGCTCGCCAGCGCGATGGCATCGGCCGCGCGCGGGTACGATGACCCGAAGCTAGCGAGCCTCGTCAGGTTCGCCGGCGCCAAGCGTGGTGACTTTCAGCAGGTGCACGCGCCGGCTGTCGGCGCGTAGTACCTCGAAGTGCAGACCGTCGATATCGAGCTTCTCGCCGCGACGAGGCACATGCCCGAAACGCGCCATCACCACGCCGCCGATCGTCTCCATTTCGTCATAGGCGAGTGAGGCCTTCAGGCGCGCATTGAAGTCCTCGAGAGTGGCAAGCCCTTTGACCACGAATTCGCCAGGGCCACGCTCAACGATTCCAATTTCATCCCCATCGAAATCGTACTCGTCCTTGATTTCACCAACGATCTGTTCAAGCACGTCCTCGATCGTCACGAGACCCGCCACACCACCGTACTCATCGACCACGATGGCCATGTGATTACGCGATGCACGAAACTCACGCAGCAACACGTTGAGTCGCTTGGACTCCGGCACGAATACCGCCGGGCGCAACATGTCATTCAAATTGAAGTGGGCACGATGTTTCTTGTCGAGTTCGAAGTAGCGCAGCAAGTCCTTGGCAAGCAGGATGCCGACCACGCGATCCTTGTCCGCATCGATTACCGGAAAGCGCGAGTGCCCGGAACGAATTAGCGCCGGCAGGTACGTTTCCGGGCGTTGGTTCTTGTCGACTACATCCATCTGCCCGCGCGGCACCATGATGTCCCGCACCTTCATCTCGGACACACCAAAGACGCCCTCGATCATCTCGAGCGAGTCGCGGTCGATCAGCCCGCGCACACCGGCATCGCGGAGCACCTCCAGCAACTCCTCGCGCGTGGCGGGCTCTCCGAGCAATGCGAGGCTCAACCGATCGAGAAGCGTCCGTGCCGGTGCGGGCGCCTCCTGCGTCTCGGGTGGCGGATCGTCGTCGCGTTTGTTCATCGGATGTGTGGAACGGAACGGTCAGGTATAGGGGTTCGGGAAGCCGAGTCGGCGCAGGATGCGCACTTCGCGATCCTCCATGATTGCCGCTTGGCGGGCATTTTCGTGGTCATAGCCGCGCAGGTGCAGTATACCGTGGACCACCAGGTGCGCCCAATGCGCCTGCTCGTCCTTGTGTTCGGCCCGCGCCTCGCGCCGTACCAGCGGGGCACAAATGACAAGATCGCCAAGTACATCCGTGCGCGCTCCGGGCGGCGCCTCATAGGGAAATGACAACACATTGGTTGGTTGATCCTTGCCGCGATAGCGCAGGTTAAGCGTGCGGCTCTCTGCCGCGCCCACGATTCGCACGCCGATCGCCACTGAACGACGACGCCAGCCGGACAGCGCGGCCCGCGCCCAGCGCCGGAACTTGCCCACCGCGGGAACCGGCAGGCGCGTAGTGCAATCAAGGCGGAGGCGCAGATTCACGAGGGCGTCTCCGCGCGCCCCTTGGTGCGGCGGGTAAAGGCCTCATAGGCCTCGACGATACGTTGCACGAGCGCATGGCGCACGACATCCTGGCTCGTGAAGTGAGTGAATGACACGCCCTCGACGCCTCGCAGGATTTCCACCGCTTGCACCAGTCCGGACTGCTGGGTACGGGCGAGATCGATCTGGGTGATGTCACCCGTCACCACCGCCGTGGTCCCGAAGCCGAGGCGCGTGAGGAACATCTTCATCTGCTCGACGGTGGTGTTCTGAGCCTCATCGAGAATGATGAACGACTCGTTGAGCGTGCGCCCGCGCATGTAGGCGAGCGGCGCCAGCTCGATGCTGCCTCGCTCGAGCAACCGCGCCACTTTTTCAAAACCGAGCATCTCGTGCAGCGCGTCATACAGCGGGCGCAGATAGGGATCGATCTTTTGCTCGAGGCCGCCCGGGAGGAAGCCGAGCCGTTCCCCGGCCTCCACCACCGGCCGCACCAGCACGATGCGGCTGACTCGATTGTGCTCCAACGCCTCGACCGCGCACGCGACGGCCAAATAGGTCTTGCCGGTACCAGCCGGCCCAATACCGAAATTGATGTCGTGGGTGAGGATGCTGCGCACGTAATCGCGCTGGCGCTCGCTGCGCGGACGCACCACACGCTTTGGCGTGCGCAACTGTGTCTCGGGATCCTCGGGCGCCTGGGCGGTGGGCAATGAAACTTCCTGCAGGGCCTGATGCACGCCAGCCAGCGTCACCAATTCGTCCCGACCCGTGGAATCATAGAGCGTCTTCAACACGCGCTCGGCGCTGCGCGACTCCTCGCCGCGTCCGATGATGCGAAAAGCGTTACCGCGGTTGGCAATCTCGACGCCAAGATACTCCTCTATCTGGCGCAGGTGCTCATCATGTTGGCCGCAGAGATTGGCGAGCCGACGATTGTCGGCGGGCGCCAGTGTGAATTCGATTGGTTTTGACTTTGCGCTCAAAGCAGCTTGCCGGGTGACCCCGTTTCCCTAGTCGGTGGACAGACGCGATGTCGCCATCAGGCGTGCTGACGGATCCGGTCTGCCGCCGACTTGTGACAAGGAGCGAGCTTCATCGAGCCACGCTTCCACCACCGTCGACGGAGCTTGCGCCATGCGCGATGGCCGCCCCTTCGGAGACGGCGGCTGCGGCGCCCATGGTCCCATCGCCGAACGAGCGTTCGCCTCGGGCAGGCGGCGCTAGCAACCGACCGCGCAGGGAGTTGGTCATCGCTGCCGTGATTCTTGCGCCCACAAACTCGCCGATCTGCGCGACATCGCCGGCGTCAAGATTTACCACGCGATTGTTTTCGGTGCGTCCACAGAGTTCCGAAGGGCGGCGGCGCGAGGGACCTTCGATGAGGATGCGCTGAACCGATCCGACCATCTGCCGGCTGATCGCCTGCGCGTGGCTGTTGTTGAGCTGCTGGAGTTGGTGCAAACGCTCGTCCGTCACTTCCTTGGGCAACATGCCCGCGATGTCCGCAGCGGGCGTACCCGGTCGCGGGCTGAAGACAAAACTGTACGAGCTGTCGAACCGCACTTCTTCCAATAACCGCAAGGTCGCCTTAAAGTCTTGTTCGGTTTCGCCGGGGAAACCGACGATGAAATCGGTCGTAATCGAGATGTCCGGACGAACGACGCGCAGTTTGCGCAACCGCGACTTGTACTCAAGCACGGTATGACCGCGTTTCATCAGCGCGAGGATACGGTCCGAACCGCTCTGCACCGGCAGGTGTAGGTGATTGGCAAGCTTGTCGATCTCACCGTAGGCACGAATCAGATTGTCACCGAACTCCATCGGATGCGATGTCATGAAGCGCAACCGCCCAATGCCGTCAACCTCGGCAAGATATCGCAACAGCGTGGCGAGATCCGCATACGTGCCGTCGTGGCGCAAGCCACGATAGGCATTGACGTTCTGACCAAGCAACGTCACTTCACGCACACCGCGCTCCGCGAGTCCCACGACCTCGGCAATTACGTCGTCGAATGCCCGCGAGAATTCCTCGCCTCGCGTGTACGGCACGACACAGTAACTGCAGTACTTGCTGCAGCCCTCCATAATTGACACGAACGCGCGCACGCCCTCGACCCGCGGCTCCGGCATGCGATCGAATTTCTCCATCTCCGGGAACGACACATCGACCACCGGGCGGCGCGTGCTGAGTGCCTGATCGACCAGTTGCGGCAACCGGTGCAGCGTCTGGGGGCCAAACACGAGATCGACCAGCGGGGCGCGGCGCACCAGCGCCGCGCCTTCCTGGCTGGCGACGCAACCGCCCACGCCGATCACAATGTCCGGGCGTGCTGTCTTAAGCTCCCGCCAGTACCCAAGTTGGGTAAAAACCTTTTCCTGAGCCCTTTCGCGGATGGAGCAGGTATTAAGCAGCAGAACGTCGGCCTCAGAGGGGTCTTCAGTGATCTCCAGGCCGTGTGAGGCCGCCAGCACGTCCGCCATTCGGGCGGAATCGTACTCGTTCATTTGGCAGCCAAAGGTCTTGATGTGGAGTTTGCGCACTATGCGCCCGGACGACAGGGGGCGCCTAATCTACCCGCGCCCCGGCCAAAAGAAAAGCCAACCCGTAGAATTTCCCTTCAAAATCAAAGAAAAAGGCGAGTGGAGTGACCCACTCGCCTGCAACATGCGCGTCGTCGTTCGGGTACAGCACGTTTGTTACATCTTCCCGACCGGCGACCACACAACCCTAGAAAAACACAACTCACACTGGAGGACTGAAGGAGACACCCACTATCACCCGGGGACCGCCCAGTTCGGGCGACAACCGGGAAATTAAAGAAAGCACGCAAATCCGAAGGAAAAATGAGCCGCGGCATGGGGCGGGGTGCCCAAACATTCCCTGCATCCGCGGCGACGTCCTTGTCCTCAGTCTGGCTCACCGCAAGCAATCCTCAAGCGCCGATATTGTGCAGCGAAGGCTGCCAGACCAATCAGGTCTATTACTTTCAATAGCTTATAGAAGAATCCTCAACAAACGTACCAAACGGCCCGACGAACGGTCAACTTTCATTTGCCACGCCGTAGGGAACATGGCCGGTCGCGACGTGTGGCGCCGCCGAAACACAGTGACGCTGCTGGTCATCGAAGAAGATATCGGCCTGAAAAGCCTTCAGAAAGGCCCCCTTGTCCATACCACCAAGGAACAACGCCTCGTCAATGCGGATGTTCCAGGCACGCAGCGTGCGAATGACACGCTCGTGTGCCGGCGCGCCGCGCGCGGTCACCAGCGCGGTTCGGAGAGGTGAACGGCTCGGCGGGAACTCCGCCTGGATACCATGTAACGCGGAGAGGAATCCGCGGAACGGACCGCCCGGCAGCGGATCGGTGGCGGCCACGCGCTCGGAATGGTTGAACGCCTCCAAGCCGCGCCGCTTGTACACACGCTCGGCCGCATCCGAGAACAACACCGCATCGCCGTCGAACGCGATCCGCAGCGCATCGCCCTCGGGCAGGAGGCCGCGTCGCGGCATCAGGGTGGCCGCCGCAAAACCGGCTTCCAGTGCATCCCCGACATCCTCGGCGTTCGCTGACAAGAATAACTGGGCTCCAAACGGCTCGACATAGCGAAACGGGCTGGCGCCTCCCGCGAAGGCGGCGCGCGAAATCTCCAGACCGTAGTGCGATACCGAGTTGAAAACGCGCAGACCCGTGTCGGCGCTGTTGCGTGAAATCAGAATTACTTCAACCCGCTCTCGCAGCGGGGCTAGCCCGTTCAGGGCAAGCAGCTTCTTCACCACCGGGAACGCAGCACCTGGCTCGAGCGGATCATTCTCGTGCTCGATCTGATAGCGGCAATACGCCTCAACGCCCTGCTCGGTAAATACCCGGTGGCTGTCCTCGAGATCAAACAGCGCGCGGGAGGAAATGGCGACAACCAGCTTCTGTTCTGCAGACGACGTCATAAAGCCATTCTCGCGCCAAACACAACGGCGAGGCAAAAGGCACAGCCAGCAAACCTAGTCACCAACCGCCGGCCACTCGCGCCAGGCACCCAGCAGCGGAAAGTAGAGCCCGAGGCGGATCGGGCGCGCATCTAGCAAATACATTAGTCGCGCGTAGCGTGCCAATTGCGCCGCATAGCGCTGCTGCTCCCGGTCGAGAAACACATCCGGATCGCCGCCTTCATGCGTACCGGTCTTGTAGTCGATGATCCAGCGCACGCCGTCGCCATCGACGAACGTCCTGTCCAGCACCACGCTTACCAGTTCACCCTGGTCCACTCCGGTCAGGGCATATTCCGTCCGCGCCTCGCCGTGAGCGGAATCGAGAATCCAGCGACCGCGCGGATCGGTGAGCGCGTGGGTCAGCGCTTCGCTCACACGTTCGATCGCGGCACCGATCCGATCGGCGGGCACGCCCAGTTCGGCAAGGTTGCGCGCGAAAACAGGCGTCAGCGCGCGCACCCGCTCCTCGCTCCAGGCGGCGATACCTTCGCGCGCGAGGATCTCCAGCCAGCGATGCACCAGGCTGCCGACCGAGCGAATCGTCTCGCTCGCCCAGTCGAACGCCACGACCGTGCGGTCGCTGCGTACCGGCTCGGCGCGCTTGCGCCACGCCACCTGCGCCGGCGGCGCCGGTGTCCGCCAGGCACTGGTCAGGCGCCGGATCGCCACGTTATCCGTGGCCGCTTCGTGCGTGGCAGTAACATGACGATGGGCTCCGCGAGCGAGTGCCCGCTCGAATTCACCCGCCGCCGCCGGCCACAATCGTGCCAACAGTGAGCGCGCAGGCGGCTCACGCAGCTCACGACCGCCCTCTTCGGTTTCCTCGATGGCGACCGCCCCTAACAGATGCAGGTGGCGAATGGCGCGAGTGCTCGCCACGTAGAGCAGCCGGGTATCCTCGAAGTCGGCCTGGATGCGCTCGTATCCGCCAAGGAAGTCATAGACGGGGTCCTGCTTTTCGCCGCGTGCGCGCATCGGCGCGAGCAGCAGCTCGGCAACCGTCGCGCCGGCGCGCGCCATTTCGTGCCAGCGCAAGAGCGGCGCATCCGCCGCACGCGGCTGGCGCCCAAGACCCGGCACGATCACGGTATCGAATTCGAGTCCCTTGGCCTTATGGACCGTCATTACCTGCAGGCGCTCGCCGGCATCGACATCTGGCGCCGCGTGCAGCTCGCCGACCTGTTGGTCGAGCAGCGCGAGATCGGCGAGATCACCGCCCTGCTCCAGCGTATCGAGCAGGTCGAAAAATGCGCGCGCGTCGGCAAGCGCGGCGGCGCCCGGCGCGCAGGCACTACCCCCGAGCGCGAGCCAGGTTCCTTCCACCAGCTGGCGTAGTGGCGCGCGGCGCTCGCGCTGGAGCGCCGCGGCCAGCACATCGCGCACACGCACAAGGCGCGCCTGCCCGTCATCGCTCAAGCGCGCAACGTGCGCATCATCCTGCATCAGAGTCCAGACCGCCGTGTCGCGATCTCGCGCGCACAGAGCATCGAGGTCGGCGAGCTGCAGTCCGCACCATGGCGCGCGCAGTACGGCGAGCCAGCTCAGGCGGTCGGCGCGGTGAACCAGCGCGCGAGTGAGCACGAGCAGATCCTGCACCACCGGCCGGCCACCGAGTGGCTCGATATCGATGGCGCGAAACGGTATGCCCGCGGCGCGCAGCCGCGGCACGATTTCCTCGAGGTGCGAGCGCGAGCGCACCAAAATGGCAATGGTCCGCTGCGCGGGATCGGCAAGCGCCGCCTGCACCAGCGCCGCCACCTGCTCGGCCTCCGCCACGTGGTCCTTGTCGAAGAATGGATGCACCGTAACGGCCTGACCATGCAGGGCTCCATTGGCCGCGACCGAATGCGCATGCGTCACGGCACCGAGCGCGATGTTCTCTTCCGCCGGGAAGGCAGTGGCGAACGCGCGGTTCACCCAATCGACGATGCCAGCCTGCGAACGAAAGTTCACTTCGAGTGCAAGTGGCGTGAGCCGCACGCTGCCCAGTCCCTGCGCGCGCGCCCGCAGATACAGGCCGACTTCGGCCTGGCGAAAGCGATATATCGACTGCATCGGGTCACCGACCAGAAACAGCGTGCGCCCGTCATCCGGCTGCCAGCCGGCGGTCAGGCGCTCTAGCAGTTCGTACTGGCTGAGCGAGGTGTCCTGGAATTCATCGACCAGCAGGTGCGCGATGCGATAGTCGAGTAGCAGCGCAAGGTCACTCGGCGCCTCAGGTCGCCCGAGCGCTTCGAGCGCACTCCACGACACTTCGGTGAAGTCGACCTCGCCGTGCCGGGCGAACACCAGGCGCAGTTGCGCGACGGCGAGCGGCAGCAGCGCGCCGAGCGCCTCGATCAGCTGCCATTGGGCATCGGCGTAGTGCGGACCGGGCAGTGCCACCAGCGCGCGCAGGCGCCCGAGCAGCTCCGGCGCCTCGGCGAGTTGCGCGATCAGCGCTTCGAATTCGGCCTTGGCCGCGGCAAGCCTTGCCTTTTCTTTGCCCTTTGCGCTACTCGGCGGCGGAAATCCTTCGCTCCTTGTAACTCGCGCGCGCCAGGCACCACCGTCGGTGGAGGTCGTCAGCAATCCGGCCAGCGCCTGCCACGCAGCAAGATTGCCGACACGGGGTGCGAGCAGCGCGACGCACTCCTCCCAGGCAATCAGCGCGGAGTCACTGCCCGCGGCACGCAGGTTGGCCGTGGCCGCGCGCAACACGCCTAGCAGCGCCGCCGCCACGGCCGTCGGCAGCGCCGCGGCGGCTCGCGCGAGCTCATCCTCGATGGCATGGGTGAGCGCGGTTTCGAGCACCGCACGATGGCGACGCGGATCGTCGGGTGTCGCGAGGTGGCGCAACCACTGGTCGCGCCGCGCCAGCATGCTGGCAAGTAGCGACTCCACTTGCGGCAAATCATTGTCGAGATGTGCGAGCAGCCGCTCGACCGCAGGGGTCCAGTCGTGATCCGCCTCGAGCAGCGCGAGCAGCTCGCGCGCCGCCTCGCGGTAGAGCGTCTCGCCCTGTTCGGTGATGCGCACCGCGCCGCCGGTGCGCGAGAGCACCGGCATCTGGCGGGTAAGGCCGGTGCACAAGGCATCGATGGTGCTGATCCGCAGCCGCTGCGGCTGGGCGAGCAGGTTCCAACCACGCTCGGCATCGCGCGCGAGCGCGGCACGCGCCAGCGCCACCATGCGCTGTTTGTGGGGCGCCTCGAGCTCGGCCCCCGTCGCGGCAGCGGCGAGCGCCTCGATGATGCGGCTTCGCATCTCGGCCGCGGCCTTGCGCGTAAACGTGATGGCGAGTACTTCCTCCGGATGATCCACTCGCCCGAGCAGCACGAGATAACGGTTGGTGAGCAGCTCGGTCTTGCCGGAACCGGCCGGGGCCTGCACGATGAAGGAACGCGCCGCATCGAGCGCCGCCTCGCGCGCGTTCGTATCCGCCAGCCGCTCAGTACTCATGCCGGCTCCCCAGGGAGCACATCGCCCCAGCGCGGATGCTCGTGCACGCGACAGAGCGGCTCGAGGTCACATTGCTCGCAGGTCTCGCGGCCATCGCGCGGGTCGACCGCGGCCGCGCCGGTGCGGAACGCTGCCGCCAGCGCCTCGAGCGTCGCGCGCCAGTCATTAAGGAGCGCCTCCCACGAACCGACGGTCGCGGCCTGCTTGTCGTCGGCAAGCGTGCCCACCGCCGGCAGCAAACCGCTTTCGTGCGCGAGGCCCCGAAAATCGCAGGCATCCGGGCGCAACCGCGCGTAGGCAAGCGCTGCTACCGTTCCCGGCGCGGCAATCGCATAGAGTGGCAGCTGCGGCTCGGCGGGACGCGCGCCATACCAGTCCTTCACGTGCGCGCGTCCGGTTTTGTAATCGATGACCACCAATCCGCCGTCATCCATCTGATCAACCCGGTCGGCAATAACTTCGACGCGCAAACCGCCGACGCTGAGCGGTGCGCGCGTTTCGCTCGCACGCACCACGAATGGCCGGCGCTCGCGCTCGAGCGCTAGCCAGCGCAGTACCAGTGCCTCGAGGCGCTGTTGCTCGAGCGTCCGAAAGCGAGCCGTGAAAGTCTCGCGCCGCCGCGCAGCGAGCTTTTCGATCGCTCCCGCCACCGCCTGCGACACTTCGCGCGTGAGCTCAACTTCGCTCAGCGCCACCAGCCGCGCATGACTACCGAGCTGCTGCCAGAACACACGCAAGGCATCGTGCAACAGAGTGCCGCGCGCTGCGGCATCGAGCCCGGGCTGCGGCTCGGCGAGCGCCTGGCAATCGAGGCGCACATGCGCAAATGCGCGAAACGGGCAGGCCGACTGATCGCGAAAGAGGCGCGTGCCTCCAGGCAGCTCCACGCCTTCCGTGAGCGCCGGCGCTTCGGCATCAATGAGCGTCTCCAGCTCACCCGCCACCTGCAGGCGTTCGGCCTCGTCCGGCATGCCTTGCAGAGCGAGTGCGGCCATTGTTGTCTCGGCAAGCCCGGTGATCAGCGGGCTAGCGCGCAGTACCTGCTCGCCATCGACACTGGCATGACTTAGCATCACCTCGCGAGCGCTGCCGAGCAGGCGCACGGTCGCGCGCCGTGCCACGGCGAGCTCGCGCTCCGCCGAGGAATGCGGCAGCCCGCGGGCGCGTTGCAGGCGAAGATCAAGAAACGGATTGGCCCGCGGGCTCGCCGGCCAGACGCTGTCGTCCAGTCCGCTCACCCAGAGATGATCGAACTCGAGACCGGCCGCCTCGAACAGGCCCAACACCTGCACCGGCACGTCCGCCGTGCGCGGCTCGAAGACGCGTTCGATCGCGAGTCGCCGCAGGGTCGCGACCGCAGCGACATAGTTGGACCGCCCGCTCACCGCATCGAGTGCTGCGAACGTCACCAGCAGCTCGCGCCACGCTTCGAGCGTCTGATACTCGGCACTGTCCGGCGTGCGCGAACCTGGCCACCCGAGCAGCGCAAGCAGTTCGGCGAAAATCTGTGACCAGGCGCTTGGCAACTGTCGCGGCGCGAGCCGGTCGATGACGGCGCGCCAGCGTCGCAGGCGCCCGGCCAGCTCAGGGCACGGGATCTCGTCGTCTGTTGCCAGCGCGAGCAGCCGGTGCGGCGTGGCACGGGTCTCCCCGATTCGCCGCAACCGCACGTCCAGCGCGGCGCGGCGCGGCAATTCCTCCATGGCGCCAAAAAACGGTGAGCGCAAAAAGCTGCCGGCCTGCGCGAGCGGCAGTGGCTCGCCACCGAGCTCGAGCGCCAGCAGTGCTGCGTGCACCAGCGGAAAATCCGCGAGCGGCAGACCAAGCGAGAGATGGTAGGGACGCCGCGCGGTATTGGCATCGGGGGCATCCGGCCGGATCGCGCCGGGGGCGAGCGCTTCATCCAGCGCGCGGACCACGAGCGCCCGGCGCTCGCCAAGCCCGGGCACGACGATGCCGATCCGAACCGACGAATCGGCTTCGAGTCGCCGCCGCGCCCAAGTCGCCGCGATCGCGAACTCCTCACGCGCGTCGCGACAGGCGAGGCGGTGCATGGCCGGCGCAGGCGGCGGCGCGGGTTCATCCATCACTTGTACGCCGGTTCCCCGCAACACCTCCATGTGTCTCGCCTGCTGGGGCGTCAGCTCATCGAAACCCGCCAGCAGCACGCGCTCCGGCGGCGCCAACGCTCCGGATGCAAAGCCCTGCGAAACAACATCGGGCAAGGTCGCTGCATCGATCCAGTGGCGGTCGCTACACGTGCGCTCAAAATCTTGCACCCAATGCGCAAAGGCGAGCAGATCTTCGTTCGCCGCTTTCGCGACATCGGGTAGCGGCAGGCGCCACGCATGCATCAGGTTCCAGGCATCCTGCGCCAGCGCTGCTGCAGCGTAGGGCTGCAGCAAGTCATTCTGCCAGCGTGAATCGAGGATGACCGACTCCCACAGCCGCAGGGCCTGCGTGTCGTCCAGCAGACTGCGTGCCTCGGACGCAGCCAGCGCCTGCCAATGGCGCGCAATCCAGTCCGGCCAGGCAAGGACTTGCGGACTTGGCCAGGCCTTGTGGCCGCGCGCGAGCATTCGCTCGCCGTAGCGGCGGGCGAGATCCCGGGCGAGCCGCCGCCCGGCGGTGATCAGGGTTGCGCCGGCCTGCAGCGCCTCAAAAACGGTCTCTTCCATGGGCAGCCTGGTGTGGCCGCCATTCTAACCGGCTGGATGTGTTGGGCGGGGTGCGCCGGCAGCGCTAATGCCGGCAAAAAGGAAGTTGGTGGCTAGGGGCGGGATCGAACCGCCGACCTCAGCATTATGAGTGCCGCGCTCTAACCAGCTGAGCTACCTAGCCGAAAAAGGCCGCAAACGATACCGGACGCCTTGGTGTGGTTCAAGCCAAGCCGACCGAAGCCTACACATTAAAGCGGAAATGCATGACATCGCCATCGCGCACGACGTACTCCTTGCCCTCCAGCCGCAACTTCCCGGCTTCCTTGGCACCGTGCTCGCCGCTGTGCTTCACGTAATCGTCAAAGGCGATCACTTCGGCGCGAATGAACCCGCGTTCGAAATCCGTATGAATCACACCGGCCGCCTGCGGGGCATGCGCGCCGATTGGCACTGTCCAGGCGCGCACCTCCTTCGGCCCGGCCGTGAAATAGGTGTGCAGGCCAAGCAGCTGATAGCCGGCGCGAATGACACGGTTCAGGCCGGGCTCGTCCAGTCCCATCTCCTTCAGGAACGCCTGCTTGTCGTCGGCACTCATGCCGGCAAGCTCCGCCTCGATGGCGGCACTGATCGGAACCACCACGGTGTGTTCGGCGCGGGCAATTTCCTCGACCTGCTGCAACATCGGATTGTCGGTGAAACCGGTCTCGGCGACGTTCGCGATATACATGAGCGGTTTGTCCGTCAGCATGCACAGCGGCCGCAGCAATCGGCGTTCCTCGTCGCTCATGGCCAGCGCGCGTACCGGCTTACCGGTATCGAGATGGCTGCGAACCTTGAGCAGCAGGTCGCGAAGCCTGATGTCGTCCTTACTGCCGCTCTTCGCACCCTTCTCAGCGCGCTGCAGGCCCTTCTCCGCTGTGTCGAGGTCCGCGAGCGCGAGCTCGGTGTTGATGACCTCGATATCCGCCGCTGGACTCACCTTGCCCGAGACATGCACCACGTTCGTGTCCTCGAAGCAACGCACCACATGCGCAATGGCATCGACCTCACGGATGTGAGAGAGAAACTTGTTGCCGAGACCCTCGCCCTGCGCGGCACCGGCGACCAGCCCGGCGATATCGACGAACTCGATGGTAGTTGGGATCACCTTCTCGGGCTTGGCGATGCGGGCCAGCGCGGTGAGCCGCGGATCCGGTACTTCCACGATGCCGACGTTCGGATCAATGGTACAGAACGGATAATTCTCTGCCTGAATGCCGGCCTGTGTCAGGGCGTTGAAAAGTGTCGACTTACCCACGTTCGGCAGTCCGACGATGCCACATTTGAATCCCATAATCGTTTCCTAGCGTGCGTGCAAATGCAGGACGTTCATGACCTTTTGCAGGTCGCCTTGCACGATGTCATCGATATGCCGGAGCGCCTCGGTGATGGCGTCGTCGAGTAGCGTCTGTTCCGCTATGGGCGCACGCCTTAGGACGTAGCTCACCACTTGGGCGCTCGTGTCCGGCCGCCCGACGCCCAGGCGCAGACGAATGTACTCGCCGCTGCCGAGCTGCTCGGTCACATCCTTCAGACCATTGTGCCCACCATCACCGCCACCTATTTTCAGTCGCACGGCCCCGGGCGGCAGATCAATCTCGTCATGCACGACCAGGATCCCGGGAACCGCAATCTTGTAGAAGTGTGCAAATTTCTGGACTGACTCGCCGCTGTGATTCATGAAGGTTTGCGGGGCGAGCAACCAGACTTCCCGCCCGGCGAGCATCACGCGCGCGCAATCAGCCCGGAAGCGTGCCTCCTGGCGCAGCACCACACCGGTTTCGCCGACAAGGCGCTCCAGAAAGCGGAACCCGGCGTTGTGCCGGGTTTGCGCGTATTCCGGACCGGGATTGCCCAGCCCGACGATGAGCGAGATGGCTTGGTTCATCCGGCCTCACTCCTGGCCAACGCAATCCGCGAGTGGGCCGCGGCTGCGATAATCAGTCGCCGCCCGGCCACGCAGCGTCTTGCGCAGCAGGGCGAGACCAATAGGCGCAGGCTATTTCTTGCCCGCCTCGGGTTTCTTGGCTTCCGGCTTTTTCGCCTCGCCTGCCGCCGGGGCAGCAGCCGCCGGCGCGCCAGCGGCCGCGGGCGCAACCGCCGCGGCCTCGCCCTCGACAGGTGCAGCCACGACCGGTGCCTCTTCCTCGACGCGGACCGCGGTGATCGCGGCAACGGCGTGGTCATCACCACCATGAGCGAGGCTCGTGATCTGCACACCTTCCGGCAGCTTGATATCCGAGAGATGTACGGAGTGGTTGAGGTGCATCTGCGACATGTCCACTTCCAGGAACTCGGGGAGATCCTTTGGCAGACAGGTAATGTCGATATCGGTCATGAGGTGCGTGACGATGCCACCCTCGAGCTTCACACCCGGCGCCACGTCCTGCCCGAGGAAATGCAGCGGCACCTTCATGTGCAGCTTCTCGGTTGCGCTGATGCGCTGAAAGTCGACATGCAGGACCTCGGTGCGCACCGGATGCATCTGCCAGTCACGCAGAATCGCCTGATCGGTCTGGCCATCGACCGTCACGTTCAGGATCGCACTGTGAAACCTTTCGTCATCCAGGTGCTTGAGCAGCACATTTTGCGGTAACGAGACCATCTGCGGCGGCTTTTCCGCTCCGTACAGAATTGCAGGGGCCAAACCAGCGCGGCGAAGGCGGCGGCTCGCACCCTTCCCTTGCACCGAACGCGGCTCGGCCGTGATATCAAACTTTGCCATGTAACTTTCTCCAGTACTGTCAGGTTAAACACACCCGCCGCCCCGCGACCAGGGCAGTCAGGCCATCGATCGCGCATGCCCAAGGGCACACGCGTCAATCCATGAAGAGCTCGCTCACCGAGTCTTCCTCTGAAATCCGGCGCATCGACTCCGCCAGCAGCTCAGCAATCGAAAGCTGGCGGATCTGCTTGCAGGCCTGCGCCTCCGGTTTGAGCGGAATCGTGTCGGTCACCACCAGCTCATCGAGCTGCGACGCCGAAATACGTTCCACTGCCTTTCCCGAAAGCACGGCGTGCGTGCAGTACGCCAACACCCGTTTTGCACCATGCGCCTTCAACGCGCCAGCCGCCTCGCACAACGTGCCAGCGGTATCGACCAGGTCGTCCATCAGCACACAGGTGCGGTTTTCCACCTCGCCGATGATATGCATGACCTTGGCCTCGTTCGGGCGCGGCCGGCGCTTGTCGATGATCGCCAGATCCGCTTCCAGGTGTTTGGCCATCGCCCGCGCCCGCACCACCCCGCCCACGTCTGGCGATACAACCAGCAAGTCCTTGAACTCTTGCCGCCAGATGTCGCCCAACAGCACGAGCGAGGCATAGATATTGTCCGTCGGGATACTGAAGAATCCCTGGATCTGGTCCGCATGCAGATCCATCGTCAGCACCCGGTTCGCGCCCGCGACCTGGATCATGTCCGCCACGAGCTTCGCCGTGATCGCCACACGCGCCGTGCGCGGACGACGATCCTGTCGCGCGTACCCATAATAGGGAATCACCGCGGTGATGCGCCGCGCCGAGGAGCGCTTCACCGCATCGATCATGATGAGCAACTCCATAAGATTCTCGTTGCTCGGTGCACAAGTGGGCTGCACGATAAACACGTCGCGCCCGCGCACGTTGTCCATGATTTCAACCATGACCTCGCCGTCACTGAAACGGCCGACCACAACCTTGCCAAGCGGGACTCCCAGACGACGGGCCACCGCCTCGGCAAGTGCCGGGTTTGCATTCCCGGCAAAGACAGCAACGTTTTCGAGTGCCACGCGTACTGCCCTCGTCCGCTAGTAAAACTGGTTGGGGTGCCAGGATTCGAACCTGGGAATGCCGGAATCAAAATCCGGTGCCTTACCGCTTGGCGACACCCCAGAAGGTTTTCCCCTTACCTTATATATAAGGGATGCCGGTTCAAGCCACGCGCCACAAAACCCGTGCATGGCGCGCGCTCCAGAATCTGTTCGCCCGCTGCCCGACTGGTCACCGCCACAAACACACATGCGCCCGAACCGGTCATGCGTGCGGGACCATACTGCGAAAGCCAACGGATTGTCCGGTCGACCTCGGGATAGCGGCGGCGTACCACCGCTTCGAGATCATTGGCGCCCTGCCCCGCGCGAAAGGCGCGTATTGTGATGGTGGGGGTTTGGCGTGTCAAATCAGGGTCCTGGAACACTTCACGGGTCGACACCTGGACCGGCGGCGAGAGCACGACGTACCACGGCTCATCGAAATCGACTGGCGTCAGGACATCTCCCACGCCCTCCGCCCAGGCCGCCCGTCCATGTACAAAAACCGGAACATCGGCGCCCAACTGCAACCCCAGGTCCGCCAGTGCCACGCGGGACAGACCGAGCCCCCACAGCTGATTGAGTGCAATGAGAGTAGTCGCCGCGTCCGAGCTGCCGCCGCCGAGGCCACCACCCACAGGAATCCGCTTGGTAAGACCAATGACGGCGCCCCGCGAAGTGCCACCATGTGCCTGCAGGAGCCGCGCTGCGCGCAGGCAAAGATCCGCGCCTTCATCCACGTTCGCCACGGCGTGGGCGCGCAGGATGCGCCCATCCGCAGTGACCTCGAAAGTGAGCTGATCGCTATAGTCGAGAAACTGAAAGGCGGTCTGCAGCAGATGATAGCCATCCGCTCGCCTGCCCACGACATGCAGAAAGAGATTCAGCTTTGCCGGGGCAGGCCAGACGTCCATGCCGCCATTCTATCAACCGCCTGGCCGATCGGGCGCTAGTGACGCGGTACCCAGCGATCAATTACCACCCGGAATTCAAGCGTGGGATCGTTTCCCGCCGCGATGTCGAGGCTTTGGCGATTGCCGGCATCAGCGCGCTTGATAAAGAGCTTGTTCGGCAACTCAAGGGAATCGAGGCGCTCGTAGCCGAGAAACTCGACCTGCCAGCCGAGCTGGCGCAACGTGCGCAAGCGGCCCCACTCGTCGAGCTCGCGCACACTCGCGACCCCGGGCGCGGGCAAACCCCGTATCCAATAACCAAGTCCGTTCACCGGCAGCTGCCAGCCGGTCGCGCGCTGCAGCAGGTTCTCCGCGCTCGTGTCACGCAGGATCTGCTGCGCGCTGTCGCGCAACTCTGCACCCGACGCGTCCTGACGAAGTCGCACATGGCCACTGCCCAGCGGCCCAACAAGGTCAATGTCATGCCGATCCTTGGCGCGCAGCCACAGGAGACTGGCCTGCCAACCTTCGTCAGCAGTGCGCAGAGCGATACGTCCGCGGATTTCCCATGAGTCGAGCGGACCCAGATCGCGTGTGCGTGCCAGCCACGCCGCATCGCGATCGCCCACTGGCGGTCGCTCCGGCATGGCCGCGCAGGCGCTCAGCGCTGCGAGCAGCAATGCCGCCAACCAGCCTCTCACTGTTTGAATTTCTTGATGGCGTCGAGTACAGCCTCGTTGTCCGGCGCCTCGCGCAGGGCCCGGCTCCATACCGACTCGGCCTCGCGCCGATTGCCCATTACCCAAAGCACCTCACCCAGATGCGCCGCGATCTCTGCATCATTGCGCACCTCGAGCGCGCGCTTGAGGTAGCGCACTGCCTCGGCATTATTGCCCATGCGGTACTGCAGCCAGCCCATGCTGTCGAGAATGAAGGCGTCGTCGGGACGCAGCGCCAGAGCTTCGGAAAGCAGCGCGTTGGCTTCCTGCAACCGGTTTGTGCGGTCTGCAAGCGTGTAGCCCAGCGCATTCAGCGCATGCGCGTTCTTGGGGTCTTTTTTCAACACGCTGCGCAGGTCGCTCTCGACCACCTGGATCAGGTTGAGCTTCTCGGCGATCAGGGCACGAGCGTAGAGCAGGTCCTTGTCACCGGGCAGTTGCTTCAGCCCCTGATTGAGAACCGCGAGCGCCTCTTCGTACTTGCGTGCCTCGCGCAGGATCTGCTCCTCGGACAAAATAAGCTGCACACGCTGCTGATCCGTCGTGGGTGAGAGCGAGCGCAGGTGAGCCAGTGCGCCGGGAATGTCGCCCTGCCTGGCTTTCATCATGCCAATCCGGGTCTGCGCCTCGAAATAGTTCTCACCCGGCCCAATCTCGCTGTACCAGCGGATCGCCTCGGCGTAGTCCTTGCGCTGTTCCGCGACCTGGCCGAGGTAGTAACGAGCCTGATCGTGCTGCGGACGCAACGCGAGGGTGCGCTTCAGGTACTTTTCTGCGTCGTCTAGTTCCTGCGTCTGCAACGACAGGAGCGCGATCGCATAAATCGTGTCCGCGTCATTGGGCATGTCACTTAAGACGCGCGTGAACTCGCTGCGGGCCTTGCTCCACTGACGTTGGTCGATCAGGTGTCGAGCGTAGTTGAGACGCACAGTCGTGGCATGAGGATACTGCGCGAGGAACTCCTCGTAGAACTGCTGGGCCTTACCCATCTCCTTGAGCGACACAAGGATGCGTGCCTTGAAAAGCGCCGCCTCCTCCCAGCCCGGGCGCAACACAAGCGCGGTGTCCGCAGCCTGGAGGGCGCGCGGAAAGTCCCCCATTCGCACGCTAAGGTGCGTGAGCGCGAACTGTGCGGCGGGCACCTTCGGATTCTGGTCGACCAATTGCTGCATGACCGTCAGTGCCGAGGCCCTCTGGGTATGGCGCGAGAGCACCGACACCACGCGCATGTAGGCCTGCTCAGGATTCGACCGCGGAGTTTCCAGGACAATCAGACGCTCGAACTGCACGAGCGCCTCATCGGGCCGGTCGAGTTCCATCAGGATGCCGGCCAACGACTCGCGGGCATCCGGGTCGTCGGGCTGCAGCTCCACCCAGAGCTTCGCCGAAACGAGCGCTTCTTCGAAGCGTCGGGCATAGGTGGCCGCCAACGTGGCTCGCTCGGCAAGCCGCGGATCACGGGTCTGCTGCGCAACCTTGCCGAGCGTCTGGGCCGCGACACCCACCTGACCGCGCTGGCCGGCAATTTCGCCGAGTAGAATGTTGTAAAGCGTGGCCGCATCGAGCGGCACGTTGGGCAACGCCTCGACCGCCGGTTCCGCTGCGATGGGCGCAGAAGCTTGCGAGCCGGAAGGCGCTTTCGGTGAGCTGGCGCAGGAAGCCAGCATGGCGCTGGCCATCAGGACGAGTAACGATCGGTTCATGGGCTGATGCATCGTATGGTTGTCTCCCCGCTCGCGGCGCGGTCTGCCGGGATCTTCTTGCCGCGAGCAAAACCCTCCGGCCGGTCTGCCGGGTACGCGGCCTGGCCGGGGGGGCGGACAAGAGGATCGAATTTACCTGTGAGTCTGGTCGGTTTATCGCCAACCGGCAAGCCGAGCGGCTGGGCAGACTGACACCTATTCTGTACAAATACCCGCACTGTGAATGGCATTTACCCGCCGCGCGATGCGCGTGTCCTTGCAACTCCATTCGATACGGCTT
>LJVB01000179.1 GCA_001304215.1 Acidithiobacillales bacterium SM1_46
TTGCTCCTCGCGTCGGGTCCGCTTGTTTTCAATGATCAACCGGTCGGAGAGAACAACTGGAACGCCTCGTGCAGCAAAGAAATCGTGGTTATGAACCGCTACAGTGGGGCAATTGTCTGGCGGCGTGTCGCCGACAATGCTTTTCACCACAACACGATCATTGTCGGCAACGATATCCTCTTCTGCATCGACAGACTCCCCCCGGGTCAGGAGGCAAATCTCAACCGCCGCGGTATCACGCCCGCGGACGTCAACGCGCAGTACAAACTGCTGGCGTTGAAAGTCTGGACGGCTGACGAGATCTGGAGTACCACCGAAAGCGTCTTCGGCACCTGGCTCAGCTACTCCGAGGAACACGACATCCTCCTGCAAGGCGGAAGACAATCGGCGGACATGGTTAGCGGCGAACCGGGAGGGAGACTGATCACATACAGGGGCAGCGATGGCGCCGTCCAATGGGAGAAGAGCACCGATGTTGACCTGGGACCCTACCTTCTTCATGGTGACGTACTTTACATGCAGCAAAGCCAATACCGGCACACCGGCGCCCTTGACCTTCTGACCGGTGAAGTGCACATGCGCAAGCATCCGATGACAGGCGAATTTGTCCCCTGGCGTCTCATACGAAACAAAGGGTGTGGCACGGCGCTGGCCTGCCAAAACCTGCTGACCTTTCGCTCCGGGGCGGCGGCCTACTACGATCTGACCAACAATGGCGGCGTGGGCAACCTCGGTGGATTCCGCTCGAGCTGCACATCCAACCTCGTTGCGGCAAATGGGGTGCTGAACGCTCCCGAGTATACCCTCAGCTGCACGTGCAGCTACCAGAACCAGACCTCTCTGGCCATGGTGCACATGCCCGGGGTCGAGATGTGGACTCATAGCGCGGTTGATCTGCCCAACGGGTCGATCAAGCGCGCTGGAATCAACTTCGGCGCCCCTGGGGATCGCATCGCCGATAACAGCACTCTGTGGATGGAGTATCCCGTCGCCAGTCATGGCGACACTGCCAAGGCCGGCCACACGTTCCCGAATCTTGACGTTCAGATCGAGCCGAGAGACCCCAAGTGGTTTCGTCATCACTCGGTTCGATTCGGCGGGGAAAACATGGGATGGGTCACAGCCTCGGGCGCCGTCGGCCTGACCAGCGCAACGATTGCTTTGGGCAACTCGGAAGAGCGCCCGTACCGTGTTCGGCTGTATTTCGCCGAGCCCGAAGGCGTCGGGGCTGGCCGGCGGTTGTTCGACGTCGCTCTCCAGGGACAACAGGTCCTGGCGGGAGTCGTGCAGGATTTCGACGGAATCATGGCGGGAGAGCACTTGACGCTGACCCTGACCGCTTGCGCAGGCGCGCAGGTCAACCAGCCGGCAATCTGCGGCATCGAGGTCCTGGCCGAGGAGGTCAACGCTGCTGCACAGCACAGGTGATTCCGCCAAAAACGTAAGGCAGGCATTTTGCCTGCCAACGAGTGTAGACGTCTGAGATATCGCATCGTGGTCCTGAAACGGGGATCGGCATTGACTAGAGAACAAGCCGGGTCGAGAAGGTAGGAAATGAGATTCCGTTCATCATTCATCATTCATCGTTCATCGCTCCAATGTCTGATCGCTGTGGGGGTAGTCTTCGCCTCCAGTTCGCCATACGGCGTATGGGCGTGTGACGTGCCGGTTTTCCGATACGCCCTGGAGCGCTGGCCCGCGGCCCCGTATCGGCTCGTCGTGCTCCATCGCGGCCCCCTGGCGGCCGAGGAGCAAGAGATCGTCGAACAGCTTAGCGACGCTTCGATTGAGGAGATCCCATACTCAAATTTCGAGGTCCAGCTGGCAGATCTAGCCGCGCAGCCCGATGCGTTGCTGGAACGGTTTTGGAACCAGGCGGGCAGTCCCCCGCTGCCGTGCATGATCTTGCTGTACCCGCCCGAAGAACGAATCGGGGGTGCGGTCTGGTCTGGCCGGCTGACGATGAATAACGCCAGTGTGCTGGTGGATTCGCCCGTGCGCCGTGAGGTTGCCAAGCGCCTGCTCGAGGGCCACTCGGCCGTCTGGGTCTTGCTCGAATGCGGCGACAGCGAGAAAGACACCTCCGCCAAGGCTTTCCTGCAGTCGCACTTGGAACAAATGGAGCAGATTTTGGAACTGCCAGCCGCGGTGAGAGGTACCTTGGCGCGAGAGACCGAACCGATTGTAGCGACGACCCCACCGTTGCAGATTCGCTTCTCGCTGCTGACTCTCTCGCGCACCGATCCCGCCGAGTCGGCCCTCGTTGCAATGCTCCTGCACAGCGAGGGGGATCTTTTCCAATATTCAGCGTTCCCGCTGGCGTTTCCGGTCTTTGGGCGGGGCCGGGCGCTCTATGCGCTGGTGGGCAAGGGGATCACCGGGGCAAACATTGGCGAGGCCTGCCGGTTCCTGGTTGGCCCCTGCTCGTGCCAGGCCAAAGCGCTCAATCCCGGCACGGACCTGCTCATCGTGGCGGATTGGGACGCCGGGCTCGCCGGGAGCATCGTCGAAGCGCTGGAGTCGCAGCTCGTCCTGGGCCTTGCCAAAGGCGCCCTGCTGCGCAACATGCTCGTTGCACTGGCACTGATCGTTCTCGTTGTTGCATTCCTGGCCGTCCGCATTGCAAGGCAAACCGCCAAGCATCAGCTGTAACCCTCCCATACCCTCACGAGATGCTCGAAACGACAATCTACGAGGTCACCAAAGGCACGGTGAGTTGGGGCGATATCCCGTGCTTCGGGCCGAGGATGTTCTGAGGGAAGATGGGATTCCGCTGACTCTTCGCGTAAACCAAAACCGTAGACGAGATCTTGCCGAAGGGAAGCGAGACGGCGAGAGACCGTGGGTGGGCATTGCACGAAGAAGCTTGAAGTGGCACCGCGCACGTGTTTCCCTGAACCAGATCAGAAAAGGTGTAATTGCCAGGTGGCCCACACACCGCCAAATGACCGAGAGGCCGCCGGTTGTGGTCTGAGAAAATGGAGCAATCGGAGGTGGTTTATGTCTACGAACCCTGAGAATGAATGCGCGAGAGTGCCGCAGGTATCGCGGCGAGGTTTTCTGGCTGCGGGAGCGACTGCTGCTTCTTCGGCGGCACTCGGGTTGGCGCTGCCGCGCGCGAGCGTCGCCGCGGGGCAGGCTGCCGCCGACGAACCGATCTCGCCGGGCTTCTTCGCCTCGCAATTCTACGACAACCGCGAGGAGGAAGCGCTTCTGGATGTCGTGGAAACAGGATCACCGTTTCGTTTTTGGGGTCCCACGGTGCCCAAGAAGGTGAAGACCTTTGAGGAGAAATACGCGGAGTATATGGGCGCCAAGTACGCGCTTGCCGTGACCTCTGGTACCGCGGCGCTTGACTGCGCCGTCGTGGCTCTCGAGGTCGGGCCGGGTGACGAGGTGATTGTGCCGGCCTATACCTGGTGGTCGGATTACACCTGTGTCGTGCACGCGGGCGCGCTTCCTGTCTTCGCTGACATTGACCGATCGCTTTGCCTGGACCCGGAGGATTTCGCCCGCAGGATCACGCCGCGAACGAAAGCCGTGATTCCCGTCCACCTGCTCGGCGGCCCCTGTGACATGGAGCCTATCATGGAAACGGCCCGCAAGAAAGGGATCGCCGTCCTGGAGGATGCGGCGCAGTGCGTGGGCGGCTCGTATCACGGCAAGAAACTCGGCACCATCGGCGATGTCGGCATTTATAGCTTTCAGTTGAACAAAATGATCAGCTCCGGCGAGGGCGGCGCCCTGGTTACGGATCAACCTCTGATCTACGAGCGGGCCGCTCGGTTTCACAGCATGGGGCCGCTGCGTCGCATTTTCCGCGAGCGATTAGGTGGACAAAGCCAGGCCGATACGTTCGCCGGCGAGAACTTCCGCATGAGCGAATTCACGGGCGCCGTGCTGGGTGCCCAGCTGCCCAAGCTCAACACCATGATCGCCGGCCTGAGACGCGCCGCCGATGCTGCCCGCGATGGGATCAAGGACCTTCCCGGCATTCGCCTTCGCAAGCGACCCGA
This sequence comes from Acidithiobacillales bacterium SM1_46, assembly GCA_001304215.1. Classification (GTDB taxonomy): domain Bacteria; phylum Pseudomonadota; class Gammaproteobacteria; order Acidiferrobacterales; family Sulfurifustaceae; genus SM1-46. Next base: position 4,017 of record LJVB01000179.1, read on the forward strand.
TCCCCAGGGAGACCTGGGATATGCGGTGTACTTCGAGCTGGAAAACAAGGCGGCTCGCGATCGGTGTATCGGCGAGTTGAGGAAAAGGAAAATCCCGGCCGGGACCCTGTCTGGTTCTGTGCTCTTGCCCATCCATGAGTCAGTTATGGGCAAGCAGACCCGCCATCCCAGGTGGCCATCGTTCACGTCGCCGGAGGGGCGGGCGATCAAGTACGGCCCCGACTCCTGCCGACAGACGCTCGGGATCTTCGACCGGTTCGTCCAGGTTCGCATGGGCCCGAAGTATACCGAGCAGATGACCGACCGCATCGTCGCCGCGATACGCGAAGTCTATCCGATGGTCACGTAGGCGAGCGAGAGCCGCACTCGGCCAGGTCTGACGGCCTTGCAGAAATCTCAACAGGAGGATCTGATGAACGGAAGACAAGTTGCAGTAACGAGATTCGCTGTCGCCCTCGCGAGCCTGGTGACAGTGGCGTCTCTGACCGGCTGCAAGTCGGGGCCGAAAGTTGGCTACGGAGCGAAATGGTGGCATTTCAAGAAGGGAAAGATTGTCGATCTGACCAATCCCGCCGCGGTTCGCGCAAGAAGGCCACTACTGATTGCTCACCGTGGTGGCGTCGTTACTGCGCAGGCACCGGAATGCTCCTTGGCAGCCATCCGACTGGCTGCTGCCCACGGCTACGACATGGTCGAACTCGATATCCAGGAGGCACAGGACAAACAGCCGGTGATTTTCCACGATGAGCGAATGCTCGAAGCCTGTGGCATCGATCAGGCAATCCGCGATCTGGCGAGCAGGGAACTGACGAGGATTTACTTCCGCGGCACGGGCGAGCGCATCGTCCACCTGGCCGACGCTTTGGCACTGTGCAAGTCGCTGAATCTGGGCGTCATGCTTGACATCAAGACGTTCAAGGACCAGCCCGAGTCGGAAGAGTTCTTCAAGACCATCGCCCAGCTGCTGGACAAGCATGGGTTCGCCCATGCAACGGTCATGCTCGGACAGCATCCAATGGCCATGAAGCATCTGACCGGCAAGACTTTGATCATGGTATCGAAGCAGGAACTTGACCGGGTAATGCGCGGCGAGTCAGTCCCGCTGCACGGAAAATTCTGGTTCGGTATCCCGCAACGGCTGCCCGAGGGTGCCATCAAACCGCTCCAGCGTAACGGCGCACTCGTCATTCCTGCCATCAATACTTTCCGCTATCCGGCCGACAAGCATTTCGAGTTGGCCCGCCAGGATATCGAGCGCCTCCTCGCGGAGGGGGTCGAGGGGTTCCAGATCGATTCGGTGTACGAGGGCAATTTCAGACGAAAGTAGATTCTTCGGGCGAATGCGAGGCAAACGAAGATCAAGACGCGCCCGGGTTCGTTCCGCCGCGCGCCCAGCCTGTTGCGCGGGAACCTGTTTGCCGAAACCGCGGTGAGCTTCAGACGTTGGCTCGCAGGCCGAACCAGCGTCTCTTGCCGGGCGAGCACCTGTCATCGTCGCGCTGGCTTCTTGCTGTCACAGGCAAGGCCCGGGCGGAGCGGCGGTGTCGCTGATGGACCGATGCGCGGGAGGTCCTCGCACGAAGTTGGCCGGCGGGGTGCGGATTTTTGGCTTGAACGGTACCGCCTACTCGGTTCTATTGAGTGGTGGCGAGGATGCCAATGTGAAAAGGAACGGATGAGATGGGGAAAGGCGTTCCCCGCGTGTCTTTTGCCGAAAAATCGCGCTCAGGCGCAAGCCTCGACGGCGACCCGACGCCCATGGCGGCGTCGGGTGCGGGGGCGCGACCTTTCTCTGTGTCCCATTCCCGCGCCTTCCTCAAGTCTTTCGTTTTCGCCTATTTCGGCATCTTGCAAGTGCTGGCTACCCAGCGCAACATGGTGGTGCACTGCGTTATTGCCATTCCGACGCTTCTTGCGACCCAACTGCTCGGCTTTAATATCATTGAAAACGTTGTCGTCTTGTTCTGTGTGGCGCTGGTCTTGGCCTGCGAGCTAATCAATACGTCGATTGAGAACCTGGGCGACCTGCTTTCTCCGGAATACCACCCGGCGATTCGGCGGTCGAAGGACGCGGCGGCCGGGATGGTTCTGGTCAGCGCAATCGCCTCCGCAGCCATTGGAGTCATTCTTTTTACGACACAGGGACGTCTGGAGCGATTG
>LJVB01000180.1 GCA_001304215.1 Acidithiobacillales bacterium SM1_46
GCGGAGCGGAATTCGGCAACATCGATGTCGATGACTCAACCGAGGGTTGCGGCGACTCGAGCTCCAGCAGCGACGTCGGTGGATGCTCGGGAGAATGCGGTGGAGCCGATTGGCCCCAGGCCATCGGGCAGGTTAAGATGAATTGAGAATAACGGAGGGGAGAAAGATGAGAAACTCTACGAACTTGGCGCCTTCGGGCATGCCTTCATCCGTGGAAGTCTTGGGCTGATGCAGTGGCCCACGCACTTCCGAATCGTAAAGTCTGGCCTCGCGGCGCTGCTGATTGCCGCCTGGGCGGCCTCCACTAGCAGCCACGCGGCGACGTACGCGCCGGAACGGGCGCCGCCGCCCCCTGGTGCACCCGTACTGGAGATGCCGCATGACGCGGTTGCCGTGTACCTCGCGGCGGTTGACCGTGGCGAATTACAAGTGTTTGGCCAACGACTCGACCGCACCATGATCGAGCCGGAGCGTGTCGAGTTTGTGTTCGATCTTATGCGCAAGTCGGCATACGTGCGCATCTACTCACGCGTCAAGGTTCTGTTGCCGGTTCCAGAGCAAACCGACCTCCAGATCCGAGGGGTCAGCACGATTATTGGCGACGAAGGCAACATTATCGGCACCGAGGCGCACGTCTGGGCGCCCTGACGGAACGGACAGTCCCCGCACCCAACAGCGCTCAGGAAACGACCTGATAGTAGAGGCCCTCCCCGAGACCCACCCCGCGCCAGGAGAGACCGGCCCAGATCAGAATCAGCGGCACCGGAAATACCAGCACGAGAAAGACCCACTTGATCGAGCGGAAGACCGACACCGGCGCACCGTGGAAGAACTCGCGAGTGTTGAACGAGCCACCGAGGAAGCCCTGCGCCTTCTGGGTGACCGTCCTGTGCCGTACCCCAATCGCAGTCTGTAGAGTCGATTTGCGCTTGATGCGGCCGTTGCGAATGAGCGATGCGATGCGAGTGACGAACACCGCGAGCGTGGCGATCACGGTCCAGTAGCCAAAGAAGCGCGTGAACTCAGGCGCGACGTAGGCCGCAAACGCGGTTGCGAACAGCCATCCCGAGGCAAGGCCAAACAGCGTGTAATTCACCACGGTGAGCCAAGTGGCCCATTCCTGCAGGAATTTGATACACGCGTAGATCATGCCGGTACAAAGGAACAGCAGGAAGGCGAACGCCACGCCACCGGCGCCAACGATGAGTGACAAGTCGCCATGCAGGCCAGTGTCGATGCCGAGCACGCGCAGATCAAGATCGAAGTAATGCACCGTCGCATAGACAAAAACCGCACCCATGAGCAACGGCAGCACGATGACCTCGCGCGACAACCACGAGGTGCGCCAGCGTGCGGCTGAACGCCAGGCGCGCTCCGGATGTCCGAGATGAAAGAATGACGCCACCAGTCCACCCACCAGGAAGGCGAGCGCAATCAGACTGCCGGCCCAGTAGAAGTGCGCCGGCGGCTTCGGCAACAACTCGACCACCGCGTACACCTCCGCCGTGTACAAGGCGAGGAACAGGCCCTGCCCGACACCGATCAGGGTGGTGAGAAACAAGACTGAAAATGCGGGATGCATGGCGCTACCAGCTCGTGACGTCGTCGAGCGACGGTTCCTTGATATCGGGCTTCGGCTGCGCGCGCTCCTTCTTGAGAGGGTTGTCGGCGCGCACCAGCTCATCAGTGTGGATCTTTATGCGCTGCTTGCGCCGCGGCAGATAGTGATTGGCCGGCTTCGTTCCCCATTCCGGCATCAGCGCGTAACCACCGTTCTCGCGGATGGCAACCGATACCTCGGAATCCGGATCGTGCACATCGCCGAACAGGCGCGCATTGGTCGGACAAGCCAACACGCAGGCCGGCTTCCGGCGCTCCTCTGGCAGCGTCGCGTCGTAAATGCGATCAACACACAGCGTGCACTTCTTCATCACCTTCTGGTGCTCGTCGATCTCGCGCACGCCATACGGACAGGCCCAGGAGCAGTACTTGCACCCGATGCACTTGTCGTAGTCGACTAGCACGATTCCGTCCTCCGGACGCTTGTAACTCGCGCCGGTCGGACACACCGGTACGCATGGGGGGTCTTCACAGTGCAGGCAGGACTTGGGGAAATGCAGCGTCTCGGTGTTCGGGAACTCGGTCTTCACAGTGCAGGCAGGACTTGGGGAAATGCAGCGTCTCGGTGTTCGGGAACTCGCCAAATTCGTAGGTCTGCACACGATTAAAAAAGCAGCCAGTCGGGTCCTCGCCGTACGGGCGGTCATCCGACATGAATCCGGCTTTGCCTGACGTGTTCCATTCCTTGCAGGACGTCACGCAGGCATGGCAGCCCACGCAAACGTTGAGATCGATCACCAGTGCGAGTTGGGCCACAATCAGTTCCCCACAATCTTGCCGCCAACATAGGCAAGCCATGAGCGCTTGCGCGGCAGCTGCCCGGGCACCGGCTTCAGTTCGTTGAACTGCGGATAGCTCTCTTGCGGCTCACCCTCGGCGGCCCGGTAAATGCGCACGCGTACGTCATACCAACCGGCCTGCCCTGTAACCGGGTCGGAGTTGGAGAGATACTCCCCGTCGGCGGTCGGCGGCAGCTCTTCCGAAATTACGTGGTTCAGCAGGAAGCCTTTGTGCGACTCGTTGGCACCGGGCTCGAGATTCCAGGCCCCCGACTGCTTGCCGATGGCGTTCCAGGTCCACACGGTACCGGGCTCGGTCGCTTCCGAGTAGCGGCACATGCAGCGGACCTTGCCCCACATGGACTCGACCCACATCCAGTCGCCATCCTCGATGCCCTGGGCGCGTGCTGTAAGCGGATTCACGTACAGGAAATTGTGACTGTGGATTTGTCGCAGCCACGCGTTCTGCGAATCCCAGGAGTGATACATCGCCATCGGCCGCTGGGTAACCGCGTTGAGCGGATACTTCTGCTTGTCGGTGAGCTGACTCTCGAGCGGCTCGTAGTAGAAAGGCAGTGGATCGAAATAGGTCTCGATGCGATGGCGCAAGTGCTTCGGCGGCTGCTTGCCCTGGGTCTTGCCCTGCGCGGCGAGGCGAAACTGCTGCAGGATGTCCGAATAGATGTGGATCAGGATCGGCTCGGCATAGCGCGTCAGGCGGTGGCGCTGCGCCCACTCGAGGTAGCCCTTGTTCCAGTTGCGCATGTATTGGAAGCTCTTCGGCAGCTCGTAGTGGAACACGCAGTTGTTCTTGGCGTACATCTCCCACTGGTTCGGATTGGGCTCGCCCTTCATGAATTTCTCGCCGCCCTTGCCACGCCAGCCGGCAAGGAAACCAATGCCCGACCCAGGTTCGATCTCGTAGTTGATGATGAAATCCGGGTAGTCCTTGAACTTGCGCGTTCCATCGGGCTTGGCGAACGCCGGGAGCTTGAGGCGCGAACCGAGCTCGATCAGCACTTCCTGGAACGGCTTGCACTCGCCAGTTGGCGGAACCACCGGGATACGCACCGAATCCACCGGACCGTCGTACTCCGAAATCGGCCGATCGAGCATGCTCATGACATCGTAACGCTCGAGATAGGTCGTATCCGGCAATACCAGGTCGGCGTAGGAAACCATCTCCGATTGGAAGGCATCACACACGGCAATGAAAGGAATCCGAAACTCACCGTTGTCATCCTTATCGTTCAGCATCTTTCGCACCTCGACCGTGTTCATGGTCGAGTTCCAGGCCATGTTGGCCATGAAGATGAGCAAGGTGTCTAGCTTGTAGGGATCACCGCGCCAGGCGTTAGTGATGACGTTGTGCATCAGCCCATGCACCGAAAGCGGATACTCCCAACTGAACCCCTTGTCGATGCGAACCGGATTGTTTTCCTTGTCGACGAACAGGTCGTCCGGATCGGCTGGCCAGCCAAGCGCCATGCCATCGAGCGGCTTCCCAGGCTGAACCGCCTCCGGCCCGCGCGGTGTCTTCGCGCACGGTGGAATTGGGCGCGGGAACGGTGCCTTGTGCCGAAAGCCCCCCGGCCGGTCGATGGTGCCGAGGATGCTCATGAGGATGCCGAGCGCGCGAATGCTGTGGAAACCATTTGAATGTGCCGCGAGCCCGCGCATGGCATGGAATGCCACCGGGTTGCCGGTGACGGTTTCGTGGTCCTTGCCCCAAATGTCGGTCCAGGCAACGGGCAGTTCGATCTTCTGGTCGCGAGCCGTGACACCCATCTCGTGGGCGAGGCGGCGAATAGTATCGGCCGGTATGCCGGTTATGTCTTCGGCCCATTCGGGCGTGTAGTTCTTGACACGCTCCGTGAGTAGCTGGAACGCGGGCTTCACCGGCGTGCCGTCCGGAAGCTTGAATTCGCCCATGAGGCGCGGATCCACGCCGTCGCTATGCGTGACCACTGCCTTGTCGACATGGCGATCCCACCACAGCTTGTTCTGTGGATCGAAACAGCCCTCTTCAACCGGCACCTCGGCGCGCACGAACATGCCGTACTCGGTCGAATTCATGTCCATGTTCACAAGTTGCGCTGCGTTCGAGTACTTCACGAGGAAGTCGCGGTCGTAGAGACCCTGCTTCACCAGCTCATGAATAAGCGCGAGCAGCAGCGCGCCATCGGTACCGGGTTTGATCGGCACCCACTCGTCCGCAATGGCAGAGTAACCAGTGCGCACGGGATTGATCGAGATGAACTTGCCGCCCTGGCGCTTGAACCGGGAGATGGCGATCTTGAGCGGATTGCTGTGATGATCCTCGGCGGTGCCAATCATCACGAATAGCTTCGCCCGCTCGAGATCGGGTCCACCGAACTCCCAGAACGATCCGCCGATGGTGTAGATCAGACCGGCGGCCATATTGACCGAGCAAAAACCGCCGTGTGCGGCGTAGTTCGGGGTACCGAACTGCTTGGCGAACAGACCGGTCAGTGCCTGCATCTGGTCGCGCCCGGTGAAGAGCGCAAATCGCTTCGGATCGGTGGCGCGAATCTTCTTCAGGCGCTCTTCGAGGATGGCAAACGCCTCCTCCCAGCTGATGGCCTCGAACTCATTGGCGCCGCGCTCGGCACCCTGCTTGCGGCGCAGCGGCCTGGTGAGACGCGCCGGCGAGTACTGTTTCATGATGCCGGAGGCGCCCTTGGCACAGATCACCCCCTTGTTGAGCGGATGATCGGGATTGCCCTCGATATACGCGACCTTGCCCTCGCGTACGTGCACGTTGATGCCACAGCGGCAGGCGCACATGTAGCAAGTGGTCTGCTTGATTTCCGTGCGTGCGGAGGTAACCGGTGCGTTCATCGGCAGGATAACGGGTCTTCCGGAAGACGACGCGGTACTATAGGTGCGGCCTCAGGCTATGGCCAATTAGCTTTTTTAACGGGCATATTAGGAAACACTAAAATTCCCTGCGCGTAGTGGTGACTGCTCATCTATCACCACCAACGACAACCCCCATGACTGCCACCGCATCTCCGACCCTAGCTTCCGAACGCGCGCGGATCGCCGCGCGCAACGACAAAGTTTGCATCACACTCGATCGCACGGTCCTCTCCCGGCTGATTGATGCACGTGTGCCCGGGCTCAGCGCCACGATGAATGCACAGCAGCCGCATCTCTTCTCGGACACCGCGGTGTTCGTCGGGCGCGCGGATGTCGAGAAGATGCAGGAACTCGTGAACGCCGTGGAGGCGGTGGTGCGTCTGCCTCTGTATCGCGAAGCGGCGCTGCGCGCTGCCGGGCGAACTTTCGCGCCGACCGCGCGCGGGGCATTTTGCTCGTATGACTTTCACCTCACGCCTGCTGGCCCGCGACT
>LJVB01000060.1 GCA_001304215.1 Acidithiobacillales bacterium SM1_46
AGCCCGCGCCGAAGTGGCGGAACTGGTAGACGCGCCAGACTCAAAATCTGGTGGTGGCAACACCGTGTCGGTTCGATTCCGACCTTCGGCACCAAACTTCTGACCGCTGCGTACACCCATCCGCCGGATCTTCTGTCAATTCTCTACCGGACGGTAAAGATACATGATCACACTGGTTACAACACAGCAACCGACCATTGGCGTGATCTCGGCCGTGAAGAGATAGTGCGCGAATCCGGCAAGTGCCGGAAGGTCGGCAACCGCGAGTCCCAGTACGAGTCGAGGATGAAGGGTGCGGACACGTTCAGCCTCTTCCATGCGCCGCGACGCCGCCAACCGCTCGCGGTAAGTGCGCCACAGCGGAATCGAGGGAAATGCCGCGAGAACCGCTGCCCACAACGCATACTGCCCCAGCTCTGGACGCATGCCTCCAATACCGGTCGTCAGTGCGACCACGACCAGCACCACACCGAAAACGATCGACTGGATAAAGAGAACGAGCCAAGTCTGCAATAACGAAATCCGCTTTGGCGATGGCGGCAGGTCGCTGGAATTTGTCATGACGTCATCGAGCCCCTTAGTTCTCGCGGAAGTTCAGCAATCACACAGACCTACCGCTTGGATCATTTCAATGGTGCAGGGCCCGCGCCCTGATCGCGCCTGCAGACGTGCCTGAGCGGTCATGGTCCCGTCGCGAGTCGCTGGAGTGCCGGCAGATTCTCCCGCACGGCTGCACGTCCCGCATCGATTGCCTCCCGTGCCCGGTAAAACTCGAGCAACCCGATTGCGCCAACGTCTGGCGAAAGCATCAGGTCTGGCGCGACCTGCAGCGCCCGCAACCGCACCAGCTCCGATTTTGTGATGTCCATCACCCGATCGACAACACGCGGTGCCGTCCAATACGGCTCCGGTTCCTTGCTGCGGCGCTGAATAGTCTCGAGCCGTCCTTCCAGCCAGACGCGCAGTGCCGGCGCCTTGGCCATCCACGGCTGGTCGAGCAGTTCCCGGGCGTGGCCCGGCCACTCGCTCGTATGCGTCGACGGAACCGGCAACTCGCGCCGACGCGCGCCCGAATGAACCGCCACCGCCACCACCGGCCCACCAAAGCGGGCATGCGCGACGTCGAATGGAACCGGATTCACCACGCCGCCATCGACCAGCATGCGCTTCCCGATTTGTACCGGTGTCAGAATACCGGGGAGCGAAACGCTCGCGCGTACCGCAAGCACCAATTCACCGCTATCAATCACAACCTGTTCGCCGCTTTCGAGGTCGGCGGCGATCGCGCAGTAGCCGACCGGCAACGTCTCTATTCGGGCGTCGCCCAGACCGCGACGCAAGAAGTTGACGATTTCGCGCCCTGAAACCAGGCCACCGTCTGGCAGGTCAGGCAGGAACAGGCGCAGGTTCTGAAGCCAGTCGAAAGAGAGTGCGAGCCGTGCCAGTTCCTCAAGTGACATTCCGCGAGCATAGAAGGCGCCAATCTCGGCCCCGATGCTGGTGCCGACAACCGCCCGAACCCGGATGCCCTCTTCGGCAAGCGCTTGCAGCACGCCTACGTGCGCGAGCCCCGCCGCGCCACCGCCACCAAGCGCCAGCACGATGTCGTTCCCTGGCGCGGTCTGGGGTTCTCGAGCAGTCTCCTCACGCGCTTCTGCCATCGATCGTCTCGTGTTTCAACGCAGCAATAACACGGCGCAATCGATCGCCTGAAGGAGCTCGTGCACGCCGGCGCGCCCGAGCCCTGGGCAGTCCTCCGCCACCAACAGCGTACCGACCCGCAGTTCCCGCACGCGACGCGCAAGCTGCGCAATATCCACTTCCACTACCCACTCAAATTCGGGGCGTATGCCGTGCCCGGCGAGCACGCGGGTCACCTCCGCCCGCTGCCGCTGCTCCTCCTCGGGGTGGTCCGCGAGCAGAAATACCGTCACCGCTGACGTCCCATGGGCAATTTGGCCGGCCAACGCCAGCACCTGGCTGGCGCGCGGCGATCCGTCATACACGATGGCCAGCGCCGCGCGCGCGTCCTCGCGCGGCGGGAGAATAAGCAGCGCCCGAGCCGGGCTGGCCAGCATCGCGCGCGCCGTCGAACCTAGCCTCGTCCGCCGGATTTCCATGCTTGCCGTCGCAAGCGCCACCAAATCCGCTTGCGCCGCGGCGGCCAGCAGCTCCGCTGCCACCTGGCCACGTGCTACCCGAAAGGAATAGTGCACCTGACGGCGTGTCGCAATTACCTCCAGCGCGTGTCGGGCGCGCTCCGCCTCGCGCCGCAACGCCCGCCCCACGTCTGCGCTAACGACCCGACGCGAACGCGCCGAAGCGAGCCCCACCTCCCGCGAGAACGGCAGTCCCGCCAATCGCAGCAGATTGATGTCCTCGACGTACAGCCCCTCCAACTCGGCTTCAAGTTGTGCCGCCATCGCCGCGGCGGCCTCCAACACGTCCACACTCGCCCGCGACGCGTCGAGCGCGACCAGAATGCGCCGGATCGGCGTCAGCTGTTGGGCTAGCGTCATGATTCTGGGCCGGAGTGTTCCTCGGGCGGTGTGCCGAAAAGACGCGCGAGTTCAGCAAGTATGAGCAAGCGCTGCTCGACCCGCGCATTGATGCTGCCATCGGCAAATCGGCCTTCGCTGTCACGCGTTCCGGCCGGCACGCCGGTCAGCAGCTCGATGCCCTGATCAACATCGGTAACGGGGTATATGTGAAACCTGCCCTGTCGGCAGGCATCAACCACGTCGTGCCTCAGCATGAGGTGCTGCACGTTCGCCTGGGGAATCAGCACGCCCTGTTTTCCGGTAAGCCCACGCTGCGCGCAGACATCGAAGAACCCTTCAATCTTTTCGTTCACGCCACCGATTGGCTGTACCTCACCGTGCTGGTTGACCGAACCGGTGATCGCCAACGATTGCGCGATCGGTACCTCTGCCAACGCCGACAATAACGCATATAGCTCCGCACACGACGCGCTGTCCCCCTCCACCGTTCCGTAGGTCTGTTCGAACACCAACGTCGCGGAAAGCGCGAGCGGATGATCCGCCGCAAAGCGTGCCCCGAGGAAGCCCGCGAGAATCATGACGCCCTTGGAGTGGATCGGCCCGCCGAGCTCGACCTCCCTCTGAATGTCGAGCACCTCGCCCTTGCCCATGCGAACCCGGGCAGTCAGCCGCGTCGGATAGCCGAAATCGAGCTCGCCGAGCGAAACGACCGAAAGCGCGTTTACCTGCCCGACCTGCTCCCCCGCGGTATCCAACAAGAGCATGCCGCGCCGAATCCCCTCTTGCACCTTCTCGCGCACGCGATCCGCCCGGCGTACGCGCGCATCGATAGCGCGCTGCACATCCGGAGCGCTCACCACTTCGCGTTGATTGCTGCGCGCCCAGTAATCCGACTCCCGCAACAGATCGACCAGGTCTTGCATGCGCAGGGAGAGTTTTTGCGCATCCGACGCCTGCCGTGCCCCATGCTCCAGCACGCGCGCCACGGCCTCGGAATTAAAAGGCAGAAGATCATCGCGACGCACCATGTCAGCGAGCATCCGGGCGTGCAGTTGTTGGGCTTCGGGGCTGCGGTCCATCGTTTCCTCGAAGTCGGCGGCGACCTTGAACAGTTCCCGGAAGTCGGGATCGTAGTGGTAGAGAAGGTAATACAGGAACCGGTCACCCAACATGACGACCTTTACGTCGAGCGGAATGGGTTCAGGCTCCAGCGATACCGTGCTAATGAGCGACAACATCTGTCCAAGCGACTCAATACGCAGTGCGCGTGCCGTTAGGCAGCGCTTGAGCCCCTCCCAGGCATACGGCTGCATCAGCAGCTTGCGTGCATCGAGTATGAGGTAACCGCCATTGGCCAAATGCAACGCGCCGGCCTTGATAAGGGTGAAGTCCGTGATCAGCGCACCCATCTGGGCAAGGTGCTCCACGCGTCCAATGAGTTTCGGGTGGGAAGGCTCGTCCGTGTAAACTACCGGCGCTCCCTTCGCGCCGCTGTTGTCTACCAGGACATTTACACCGTAGCGCCGTTGTGCCGCCCCCGCCGCTGCCCGCGGCAGGGGAATGCCGAGGAAACTGATCTCGGCACCTTCCTCGCCTCGGCGAAAATCGTCGGCATGCTCGATCACCGCCTCTTGAACCGCCTCCAGGTGTGTCAGCACATCAGGCAAATCCGCATAGCGCTTGCGCAGCTCTTCAATTAGATGACCGACCGCGCTCATTACGAAGTCGCGATCGAGATCACGTAAGCGCTGCTGCGCCTCACGTCGCCACTGTGGCAACTGATGCACGATCTTCTCGAGCTGCTCCTGCAGCGTCTCCAGCACCGTGCCGATACGCTTCTGCTCTTCGTCGGGAAGCTTCTCGAATTCAGCGGGGCTGATCACCTCGCCTTTTCGTGTGGGCGCCAGCGCCATGCCGGTCGGCGTGCGGACCAGCACGAAGTCGTGCGCCTCTGCCTCCCGCCCGAGCTCACTAAAGGCCTGCTCGTGCCGCTCCTTGAGCTCTTCCTCGAGCTCATGCCGCCGGGCGCGGTACTCCTCACTCTCGAACGCCCCGGGAATTGCCGAGCGCAAATCCTCGACGAACCGTTCCATATCCTGCCGAAACGGCACGCCTCGCCCCGGCGGTAGTCGCAACGCGCGTGGCCGATGCGGCTCATCGAAGTTATTGACGTAGCACCAATCGGATGCCACGGGCCGCTGGCTGGCACGTTCATCCAGATAGCGTCTTACGATCGAATGCTTGCCGGTTCCCGGCTCGCCCAGGACAAACAGGTTATAGCCATCGCGGACGATGCCAATACCAAATTGGATCGCCTCGGTGGCCCTCGGCTGCCCGATCACGTCGGTCAATTCGGCGAGTTCGGCGGTGGTCTTGAACGCCAGCGTTGCCGGGTCAACGCGCTGATAAAGCGACTCGGGCGGAAGCGGCTTGATTGTGGACATGTCGACTCAATGGTTGCGCGGTGAACCGGGCATTTCAAGCTTCCCAGACTGGCGCGGCGCGTGTCTTGACGCCGGTCAATGTTCCACCCCGAAACAAAAAGGGCGACCGGAGGTCGCCCTTACGTTTTCGGTCCGCGCGGTGGCTCAGGCCACCTGCACGGGAATCGAATTGCGCGTATGGGTAATACGATTGTTCGCGTCCACGTACACGAGCCGCGGCTTGTGCTTCGCCACTTCGCCTTCCTCAAGCTCTCCAAAGGCACAGATAATGACGATATCACCGGGATCAGCTTTGTGGGCCGCCGCACCGTTCACCGAGATGATGCCGGAACCCGCCTCGGCCCGGATGGCGTAGGTCGAAAAGCGCTCGCCGTTGCGAACATTGTAGACCTCAATGCGCTCGTATTCGCGGATGTCGGCGGCCTCAAGCAGGCGCGCGTCGATCGCCACCGACCCCTCGTAGTCGAGTTCGGAATGGGTAACGGTCACCCGATGAAGCTTGGCTCTCAGCAGAATACGACGCATGAAATGCTCCGCACAGTCATCCAATTATGGGGCGTAAAACCGGCCGATTCAAACTGCAATTCCCCTTGAATCAGTCCAGATGAAATTCAAGGTTATCTATCAGACGTGTCTTGCCAAGCCAGGCTGCCGCAAGCACCACCAGCCCGCGATCCGCGCCCTCGGGCGGGGCCAAATCGGCTTGTCTCCTGACACTTACATAGTCTGGACGAAAACCTGCCGCGCGCAGCGCCTCCATCGCCCAGGTTTCAGCGCCGAGCGGTGTCGCGCCCGCCAGCATCCGTTTACGCACACCGTCCAGTGTTTTGTACAATCGCGGGGCCAGCGCACGCTCGGATGCCGCGAGATAGCGGTTACGCGAACTCAGGGCAAGCCCATCGCTCTCGCGCACCGTTTCCACGCCAATAATCTCCACGGGCATCCCAAGATCTTCCACCATGCGCCGGACCACCATCAATTGCTGGTAGTCCTTCTTGCCGAAGATTGCCACATCCGGTTGCACCAGATTGAACAACCGGGTAACGACCGTGGCGACGCCCTGGAAGTGTCCGGGTCGAAAGGCGCCACAGAGAATGTCCCCGAGTCCGGGAACCTCGACGCGCGTCACCGCCGCGGCGCTGCGCGCGTACATCTCGCGATCTCCGGGCATGAAGAGCACGTCCACACCAACTGACTCCAGCGCCACCCTGTCTTCTTCCGGCGTGCGCGGATAGGCATCGAAGTCCTCGTTGGCACTGAACTGAAGTGGATTAATGTAGATACTTGCCGTCACGACCGGCGCGCGCTGACGAGCTTCACTCATCAGCCGCAAATGCCCGGCGTGCAGACTGCCCATCGTCGGCACGAACGCGATGCGTTCCCCAGCGCGGCGGTGCCGCGCCACCTGCTCGCGCAGCACGCTTATCGTCGACGCGACAATCATGCCGCGTGGAAGCTATGCTCGGGTCCGGGAAAGGTGCGGCTCTTCACGGCCGCGACGTATGCCCGGATCGCCGCCTCGATCGAATCCGTCCCCGTCATGAAATTGCGGGAGAACTTCGGGCTCGGGCGCGGATAGATGCCGAGCATGTCCTGTAGCACGAGCACCTGCCCATCCGTGTCGGTACCGGCGCCAATGCCAATGGTTGGGATATCGAGTTCCCGGGTGATCGTGGCGGCCAGCTCCGCCGGAACAGCCTCCAGTACCAGCAGACTTGCGCCGGCTTGCGCGAGCGCCAGCGCATCGGTTCGGATGCCCTCCGCCGCTGCTTGCTCGCGCCCCTGCACCTTGTAGCCACCCAATTGATGCACCGATTGCGGAGTGAGACCGAGATGTCCGCATACCGGGATGCCGCGCTCCACAAGGAAGCGTACCGTGTCGGCCATAGGCGCGCCGCCTTCAAGCTTTACGACGTGCGCTCCACCGCGGCTCATGAGCCGGCCGGCATTCGCCAGCGCCTGCTCAGCATTGCGCTGATAGCTCATGAACGGAAGATCGCTCACGATCAGCGCGCGCTGCACTCCGCGCGCCACGCATCGTGTGTGGTAAATCGCATCGGCCATCGTGACCGGCAGCGTTGAGTCATTGCCCTGCATTACCATGCCGAGCGAGTCGCCCACCATGACGAGATCGACGCCGCAGCGGTCGAGAAGGCTTGCGAAACTGTAGTCGTAGGCTGTCAGGCAGGCGATCGGGGTTTGGGTGCGCTTCATCTCGCGCAGCGTGGAAATCGTGACCGGCTTCACGCCCGCTGCACCCAAGGATTGAAGAAATGCCGGCCGGTACGAATCTTCCGGATGTGTGCCAGTAACATGGAAAAATCCTCGTCGCGGTCAACGAAGTTGATCTCCGCTGCATTCACCACTAGTAACGCCGATGTCGCATAGTGGTGGAAGAACTGCGTATAGGCGTCCACTAGGCGCTGAAGGTACTCCCGGTCGATGCCACGTTCATAGCCTATACCGCGCCGGCGCACCCGCTCGAGCAGCACGTCGACCGGTGCCTGCAGGTAGACAACCAGATCGGGAACCGGAAGATCCCGGATGGTCTGGGCATACACCTGCTCGTAAAGACGCAGCTCGTCGTCATCAAGGTTGGCACGCGCAAACAGCTTATCCTTGTCGATCAGGAAGTCCGCCACATGACCGGGCGAAAACATGTCACCCTGCTTCAATTCCTGAATCTGGCGGGCACGCTGAAACAGGAAGAACAATTGCGTTGGAAGCGCGAAATGGCTTCGCGACTGATAGAAGCGCTCGAGAAACGGATTCTCCTCGGGACGCTCGAGCATTGGCTGCGCGCCGAAAGCATCCGCGAGTCGCCGCGCGAGGCTTGTCTTGCCTACGCCGATCGGCCCTTCCACGACGATATAGGCAGGATACGAATGGTTCACTAAATCACGCCTCTGGAGATGCCACGCCCGCCAAGCGGACGGAGCATCTTACCATTCCTCGAGCCGCTCGATGCGCTGGTCGCGGCAGGCCGCCAACAGATCGCGTACGCTCCCACGCCCGGGAACGACCAGATTGGGGGCGAGCTCAACAAGCGGCTGCAGCACGAAAGCGCGCTCGTGCAGCCGCGGGTGTGGAAGTTCGAGTGCTTCCGTGACACACAGAAGGTCCGCGTACAGCAGCAGGTCAAGATCGAGTGTTCGCGGTCCGCCCCGCTCGCCGTCGCGCACCCGCCCATGAAGACGCTCGATACCGAACAGGGACTCCAGCAATGACTCGGGGGCAAGCGTTGTAGCGAGCTGGCAAACCGCGTTGATGAAATTCGGTTGATCGGTTCGACCGACCGGAGCGCTGCGATACAGAGCGGAGCGAGCCGCCACCTCGGTGCCCGGGAGCGCAGCCAGCGCGGCACCACCCGCACGTAACAGGGTGCCGGAATCCCCCATATTGCTGCCGAGCCCGATGAAGGCGGTCGCGACAGCCGAAGGCCCAGTCATCCCTGGCCGGCGGGTACGTGCTGCCCGGACTTGCGCCGCCGGCGTCGACGCCGGCGCTTGCCGCCACCCGGGCGCTCCGCGCCGCCACCCTCGCCCGGCCCTAGCGCGGCGATCATGCCTCGACGCTCATCGGCCGACACCGCCTGAAAGCGTGTCCACCAATCCGCCAGCTCGTGAGTCGCCTCGCCGGATTCCGCGCGCAGCAACAGAAAATCGTATGCCGCGCGAAAGCGAGGATGCTCAATCATCTGCGATGCCTGGCGGCCATTGCGACGCGTGAGCCGGTCCTGCATGAACCAGATCTCCCGCATCGGCACGCTGAATCGGCGCGGAATGGAGACGCGCGTCAGCTGTTCGCGGATCACGTCGTCTGCAGCAAAATTTTGCGCGTCGTGCGCTGTCTTCCCCTGCAAGTGGTAATGCGGCAACCGCAACCGCATCGGCTCCCACAACAGCGCCGCGAACAGGAAGGCAGGCGTAACCGGACGATCGGCGTTCACACGCGCATCCGTGTTCTCGAGCGCCCGCGGCACCAGCGTGATCGGGAACCCGCCGTCCTCATGCGTAAGCGCCTCTTCGGTCTGAGGGAACAGATATTCAAACAGCCCGTAATGACGCAATAGCTCGTAGGTCTTGAGCGCAGCACCGCCATGGAACAGTTTAAGTACCTCCTCAAACATCCGCGCGGGCGGCACGTCGAGGAGAAGCGGCGCGAGTTCGCGAATCGGCTCCTCAGTGCCCGGTGCCAGATTGAATCCCAATTTGGCCGCAAAACGCACCGCGCGCAACATGCGTACCGGGTCCTCACGAAAGCGCGTCTCGGGATCACCGATCACACGTAGCAGGCCGGCGCGCAGATCCTGCACGCCACCGACGTAATCGATAACACCGAAATCGCGGATGTTGTAGTAGAGCGCATTGACCGTGAAATCGCGTCGCAGCGCGTCTTCCTCCTGCGTACCAAAGATGTTCTGGTCTGCTGGGGGCACTTCGGCACCGACAGATTCGGTCTCCTCTTCCTCGATCGGCTCGCCGGTCTCGGGATCGGTTGCCGGCACGTCGCCTGCAACGTCGTGGGCCGCCGCACGAAAGGTCGCCACTTCGATGATCTCGCGCCCAAAACGAACGTGCACAAGACGAAAACGCCGCCCGATGATGCGTGCATTGTGAAAAAGCTTGCGGATTTCCTCCGGACGCGCGTCGGTCACGACGTCGAAGTCCTTCGGTTCGCGCCCTAGCATGAGGTCACGCACGCAGCCACCGACCAGAAGCGCCGCATAGCCCGCGTCGCGCAGGCGGTGCAGCACCCGAAGGGCGTTCTCACTGATTTGGGCGCGCGAAACGGAATGCTCGGCGCGGGGGATCGTCACCAGTTCGCTAATGTTGAAGCACCTTGCATGGCCTGACGCATTTATTGTGTATATTGGTCCGGCACGTATAATACCACCCCTTTCCGCCGACCGTGCGTTTGCTCCCTTCGTCTAGTGGCCCAGGACGTCGCCCTCTCACGGCGAAAACAGGGGTTCGAGTCCCCTAGGGAGCGCCATCTCCGCCTACCGCACCGGTTGTAATCGACGTTCCTTGCCCTCATGTTGGCGGCGAAGCCAATTTCGTTTGATCCCGCATCATGGACATTGTTACCGAGTTTGCCTTCGACGTCGTTGCGACCGAATTCGAAGAGCGAGTCATTCGCAAGTCCCACGAACTGCCCGTACTGGTCGACTTCTGGGCCAGCTGGTGTGGTCCATGCCAGGTGCTCATGCCGCTGCTAGCGAAACTTGCGGCGGCTTATCAGGGCAAGTTTCTACTCGCCAAGGTCGATACTGACGCCCAGCGGGCGCTCGCCCAGCGTTTTGCCATCCGAAGCATCCCGACCGTGAAGCTGTTCCGCAACGGCCAGGTGGTCGAAGAGTTCATGGGCGCCCAGGGCGAACGAGCAATCCGTACCCTCCTCGACCGACATGTCGTGCGCGAATCCGACCAGACCATCCCGGCTGCCCGTGCCGCACTGGAGGCGGGCCGGCCGAAGGACGCCTTGGCGTTGCTGAACAGCGCACTCGCTTCCGACCCGCACAGTGACCGATTGATAGTGGAGCTCGCCCGTGCCCTGATCGCAACCGGCCAATTCGATGATGCCCACGAAACGCTGCAAGGCCTGCAGCCTGAGCGCCGCGACCAGGCAGATATTGCAGGCCTGCTGGGCCAAATCGGACTCGCGCGCGCTGTCTCCTCGGCGCCAGCGCTGGCCGAACTGGAGAAGCGTGTCTCCTCCGACTCACAGGATCACGAGGCCCGATATCAGCTTGGTATTCGTCGCGTCCTGAACGGCGACTACGATGCCGGACTCGCGGCGCTGCTCGAAATCGTGCAACGCAATCGCAAGTTTCGGGAAGATGCCGCACGCAAGACGATGCTCAGCGTGTTCACGCTGCTCGGAAGCAACCACGAGCTGGCGAGGAAATACCGCGCGCTGCTGGCCCGCGCGCTCCACTAGTCGCTAGTCGCGAGCGCCTTGGCCCTTGAGAAGATCGGCCGCCCGAGTAAAACCCCCGCGTGTTGCAATCTTTAGCGCAGAGTCGCCGCGTGCGTCGCGAATGTTCGGATCGGCCCCGTTTTCGATCAGCAGTTGTACGATATCGCTATAGCCTTTGAAGGCCGCGGCCATGAGCGGTGTCTTGCCAGAGACCGTGCGGACGTTGACATCCACTCCTTGCGCAAGCAACGACTGCACGCTGGCGATGCGGCCCTTCAGGATGGCATTGAACAGCGCGGCGGCACCGTGCGCTGACTTGGTGCGGCCGGTTTTCTCCATGCCAGTGGGTAGCTTGAAAAAGAAGCGGTTGGCAAGCGACGCGATAATTACCGCCAACAGCGTTAGCAACAGGATAAGCGGATCGATCCCGAATTCCTTGGCGATGTCCTCAGGCAGATTCGCGCCGACTACCAGTACCACGATGATGAGAACCAATGAGAACTTGAGGTAGCGCACCACAGCGACCCCAAGCACCGCGATGAGGCCCGCCAGAACATACTTGCGATCAAGGCTGAAATAGGCTGCCCATTGCTCGGGCATGTTGGCAGCCAGGGCCAGCAGGCAAACCAGGCCGACAAGCGCCCAGTCTCGCGGTGTTTCCTTAATTAGGACCATCCCCGATTCCCCCTTTCTTGTATTGTTCAGACCACCGCGGCGACGCTACGGATGTTGCGCCAGCTCACTTATAAATTAGACACAGTCTCGGGCGCAAGCAACGCCTCCGCCCGATGGGAACAGTCGGCCGCCGGGAGAAACATGCCCACCCAACTCGCGTGAGCGTTCTGCTGGACGTCGCGGGAAAGATTCATGCGGAAAGCAGGGTAGCTCCCGCACAGTGCCGAAAGACCTCGCGAAGCCAGCGACTGATTTCCATTATTTCCTCCGCATTCACCGAATGCGGCATACCTTCGTAACGATGCCATGACACCGGCCAACCACCGTCCTTGAGGAGCGCTTGGGTGCGCTCGCCGATCGGGAAAGGCACTACGTTATCGGCGGTACCGTGTGCAAGAAATATTGCCGTCGCGGCATTGGCCGGACATCGTGCCGCAACGAGATCAGCTGCGTGCAGCACGGGCGCGGAGAGGATCAGCAGGCCAGCGAGCTTTCGGTGGCAGGCGAGTCCAGTCTGAAGGGCCACGGTCCCCCCCTGCGAGAAGCCGGCCAGCACGATGCAGGTGCTATCGATTCCGCGCTCCACCTCGCGCGACACCAGCCCATCCAGATACGTCGCCGACTCATCAATTTGGGTGCGATCCTGCCAATATCCTAGCGGCGCAGGCGCGATGTCGTACCACGCGCGCATGACATATCCACCATTTACCGTCACGGGACGCATCGGCGCATGTGGGAATATAAAGCGGATTCCCAATCCGTTCGGCAAGTCGAGCTCGCGGACAACCGGCACAAAATCATTGCCGTCGGCCCCGAGCCCGTGCAACCAGATGACGCTGGCCGTGGGTTGCGGATTCGTCTCGATCTCGATCGGCGCATCGGTGAAGACGGCACTCATCGCGCGGTCTGCCCGGTCACGCTTCGCCGCGATAAATGCAACCCGAGGTACATGTCTCCCGTATCACGATACTTGACAGGCCTGGCAACGCTGGTTTTAGCCGCTGCCATATCCAGCGGGCGAGAATTTCGCTCGTCGGATTCTCCAATCCGCCGATCTCGTTCAAATAACAGTGATCGAGTTGCTCAAAGATCGGACGAAACGCCGCGCCAATGTCGCCAAAGTCCTGTACCCAGCCTTCGGGTTCAACGACTGGTCCGGTCACATGCACCTCGATACGAAAGGAATGTCCATGCAGGCGCGAGCACTTGTGCGCGGGCGGCAGATTGGGCAAGCGATGTGCGGCTTCGACGGTGAACAGCTTGAAGATTTCCACGACGG
>LJVB01000061.1 GCA_001304215.1 Acidithiobacillales bacterium SM1_46
GTGTCAGGAGCGAGCCAGTTCGAGTTCGATCGCCTGGCGCAGGCGCGCCGCATCGAGCAGGCCGGCGTGTGAATACACAATGCGTCCGCTCCGGTCCAGCAGGAACGTTGCCGGGATATAGGGCACGCCTCCGAACGCCCGCACGGCGTCGGCGCGCACGTCGAGTGCCACCGGATAAGGCAGGTGATGCTGCTCCGCGAATTGCGCGACATGCAGCGGGGGATCGTAGGGCATGGCTATCGCGAGCACGGCAACGCGCTGCGGCGCAAACTCTGCATGCAGGGCAAGAAGCGCGGGCAGCTCTTCTACGCACGGCGCGCAGGAGGTCGCCCAGAAATTCACCAGCAGCGGGCGACCCCGAAAGTCCGACAGCTTCGCCTCGCGGCCATCGAGCAGCGCGAGCGGGAAATCCTCCACCGCGCGCGGTGCGCGCCATGGCAACCACCATATCAGCATCGCGGTGGCCACGCCCACCGCGCGCGGTGCGCGCCATGGCAACCACCATATCAGCATCGCGGTGGCCACGCTGATCAGCACCAGCGCCAGCAGCATCGAGCCGCGGCGCTTGAACAGCGAAGAGGGCTTGCGCATGGCGGCATTGTACCGCCGCTGTGAAGACGTCAGGGACAAAAAAGAAACCCGGCACTCGCCGGGTTTCCGATGGACACAGTCGTCTTTGGGCGACCTAAAAGCGCCAGTTGTAACCAACGCTCCAGTAGTTCATGTCCTCCATCAACGTGACTTCAGCGTCAAGCGTTCCGCCCCCAAGCTTGAAGCCGGCGCCAACCCCGAAGGCCAAGCTGGTGCCGTCGCTCGCTTCGCTGCCGCCCCTGTCAACTTTGAAGTCCTGGTGAGAGATACCACCTTTGGCCTTGAAACTGATCGATTCAGTTAGCGGGTAGATGTAGGCACCATACGCGGCCAGCGTCGTAATACCCCAGTCTCCGTAGGCACCCGCATCGCCATCCAGCAGGGTAAAGTTCACCTCGCCTTCAACGGCCAGTCGCCCACCGCCAAGATTCGCGGCGATGGCGGAGTCCGGGCCAAGCAGGTTGTAGCCTCCATAAACGCCAATCGCAAAGGCCGGGTCGAATCCACTATAGCCCGAGTCCATGAAGCCAACCTTGCCGCCAAGGTAGAGGGGGCCCGCAGCGTGAGCGTTGGAACCAACCGCAAGTCCTGCGACGAGCGCCATAGCCGCAATGATTTTCTTGATGTTCATTCTTGAGTCCTCTGGTTCAATTCATTCACTCTGATGGTACGTCTTGCGTCCGTGCCGTGCGAAACGCTGCACGACGAGAATTTTACACCCGGTTGCGCTTCAATAGTCGAGGCGAAGCGCGCCACAGTCGAGAGGAAGAAGGCGAAATGGTCCGCCTATCCAGGAATTGAGCGCGTCCATCAACAAATCTACAAGAAGAGCGGAACCAGATCATTGAGATAGCGCTGTCCGAGCGAGGTCGGTCGAAGGTGAACGACGTCTTCCTCGATCAAACCGCGCGACTGGGCAATCTCGAGCTGACTGACGATCTGACCGATTGGCAAGCCGGTGCGTTCATCAAACAACGACTTGTCGAACCCGGTGGTCAGACGCAACGCGTTCATCATGAACTCACCAACGGCCTGATTGCGGGTGAGGCGTGACTCACCGCCGATCGCATCCTTCGTGCCGGCAGCAGCCAAATAGGCGGCCGGATGCTTTTGCTTCCATTGCCGGGCGATCCCCGAGGGATCGGTGAGCTTGGCATGCGCACCGGCCCCGATGCCGAGATAGTCACCAAACCGCCAGTAGTTGAGATTATGCGAGCACTCGCGACCGGGTTGCGCGTAGGCCGACACTTCGTACTGGTGGTAACCGGAGGCGGCGAGAAGTCGCTGAATTGCCTGCTGCATGTCCCACAACGTGTCGTCCCCCGGCAGGTTGGCCGGCGGGTTGCTGGCAAACCGCGTGTTGGGCTCAATGGTGAGCTGGTAAACGGAGAGATGCGTCGGTGCGGCGCCAATCGCGGTGTTGATATCGGAAAGTGCCTGCGAGAGCGTTTGACCGGGTAGGCCGAACATCAGATCGAGATTGAAGTTGTCGAAGCCTGCATCACGCGCGGCCCGCGCTGCCTTGAGTGCCTCGGTACTTCCGTGGATGCGGCCGAGCGCCGAGAGCTTGGCGTCGTCGAAACTCTGGATGCCGATCGACAGGCGGTTCACGCCGGCTTCGCGAAAGGCGCGAAACCGCTCGAGCTCTGCCGTGCCGGGATTGGCCTCGAGCGTGATTTCGGCCAGCGGCGCAAGCGGCAGGCGCGCCCGGATCCCGGAGAGCAACCGGTCGATGTGCTCCGGATCGAAGAGGCTTGGCGTGCCGCCGCCCAGAAACACGCTGTGCACGGTTCGGCCCCAGACGCGCGGCAGGTCGTGTTCCAGATCGCGCAGCAGTGCCGCGACGTATTCATTTTGTGGCAGCTCGTCGCGTAGCGCGTGCGAGTTGAAATCGCAGTACGGACACTTACGCACACACCACGGCAGGTGCACGTACAGCGAAAGCGGAGGAAGCGAGGAGAATCGAAACATCGGTGGACGAGGGGGTGACGAACCCGCACAGTCTACCATCGGCACGACCGAGCCGTGCGGCCCCTCAGGTGTGCGGTACGTCGACGGGAGCGCGGCGAGCCTGTGGCAATGTGACGAGCAGCACGCCAGCCAGCGTAATCACCATGCCGGCAACCTGCAGATCTCCCAGCGCTTCATCGAGCAGCCACCAGCCGAGCACCACCGCCACCAGCGGGTTCACATAGGCATAGGTCCCGAGCACGGCGGGACTCACTTCGTGCACCAGCCAGATGTAGGCCGCGAACGCAAAGCACGAGCCGAACACGATGAGGTAGGCGAGAGCGGAAAGCGCGGCCGGGTTCCACACCCAGCGCGGGGCTTCACCGGCAACAACACCCATGAGGCAGAGGATCGCACCGGCGATGAATGATTGGCAGCCCGCGAACATGAGCGGTGGCGTGGCCGGCCGCACGCGCTTCATGTAGATCGAGCCCGATGCCCAGGCGAGCGCCGCGAACAGGATTGCAAGCTGGGCGGCAAACTGTTCGAGCAACATCGGTCCGGCCGGCACCAGCAGCAGTGCTGCGCCGACGAACCCCAGTGTTAGCCCGATCAGAATGCGCGGCGCAAGCGCGTGGCCCTGCGGGCCAAGCGTGCCGAGCCCGGCAATCCAGAGCGCAGCAGTGGTAACGAGCAGCGCCGCCTGATTCGAAGGCAGCCACTGCTCGCCCCACACCACCAACCCATTGGCGAGTACCAGCATCAGAACTGCGGTGACAAGCAGGATGCGCCAGTCAGAGATTGCCTGCCCGATGGCTTGGCCGCGCCAGCGGGCATAGGCGATCAGCAGCAAACCGGCAATTGCGAGGCGCGAGCCGGCGAACAGTCCCGGCGGCAGTTCCGCCACGCCGATGCGGATGACGAGATACGTCGACCCCCACATCAGGTACACGATGGCGAGCGCCGCGACGACCTTGGCGCGCCATAGCGGGTCGGTGTTCACGTGGTGCAAATCAAGAAGCCGAACGCAGTGCGGCAACCAGCGCACGCAGCGCCTGGCCGCGGTGGGATATCGTGTTCTTCACTTCCGCCGGCAGCTCGGCCGACGAGCAGTTGTGTGTCGGCACCCAGAACACCGGGTCATAGCCGAAACCGCCGCTCCCACGCGCCTCGCGCAGAATGCGCCCTTCCCAGATGCCCTGTGCGATCACCGGCGTGGGATCGGCCGCGTGGCGCAGATAAACGATGACACAGACGAAGCGCGCCCCACGCTTGGCGTCGGGCACCTCATCTAGCGCCTTGAGCAGCTTTCGCAGGTTCTGTCCGTCACCGGCGCCTTTGCCGGCATAGCGCGCCGAGTAGATGCCCGGCGCACCGTTCAGCGCGTCGACCTCGATGCCCGAGTCATCAGCGATTGAAGGCAGGCCGGTGTGGCTCGCGGCATTGCGTGCCTTCAGCAACGCGTTCTCGACAAACGTGAGCCCGATCTCCTCGGCTTCCGGCACGCCGAATTCGGATTGCGGCACGACGCTTATATCGAGTCCAGCACCACGCGCCGCGTCATGGGTTCGCCAAGGCCTGCTTCTGCTGTTCGATCAGCGTGCGGATGCCATGCTCGGCAAGCGCAGTCATTTCGAGCATCTGCGTATGCGTGAATGGCGCGCCCTCGGCGGTGCCCTGCACCTCGATAAATCCGGCGGACTCGTTCATGACAAAATTCATATCGGTCTCGGCGCTTGAGTCCTCCGCGTAGTCGAGATCCAGTACAGCGGTACCGCGGTACATGCCCGCCGATACCGATGCCACAAGCTGGCGCAGCGGATTGGCGGCGATTTTCTTGGTCTTGCGCACATGCTCGATGGCATCCACCAGCGCCAGGCACCCGCCGGTGATGGCCGCGGTGCGCGTGCCGCCATCGGCCTGGAGCACATCGCAATCCACGGTAAAAGTGCGTTCACCGAGGCGAGTCAGATCCACGGCCGCGCGCAGGCTGCGGCCAATCAATCGCTGAATTTCCTGGGTGCGCCCGCCCTGTCTACCGGTCGCAGCCTCGCGCGGCATACGCGAGCCCGTCGAGCGCGGCAGCATGCCGTATTCGGCCGTCACCCAGCCCTGGCCCTTGCCCTTCAGGAATGGCGGAACCTTCTCGTCGACGCTGGCCGTGCACAGTACGCGCGTGTCACCGAATTCGACCAGAACCGAACCTTCCGCGTGCTTGGTATAACGGCGGGTAAAACGAATCTCGCGCAGTTGGTTGGGCGCGCGGCCACTTGGGCGCATGGGGTATCTCCGGGGTATCGAGCGAGGTCGCACGATACCGGATGCCTCCGGGCGAATAAAGGTCGAGCCGCAAGCGACTAGCTGTTGTCGCGCTTGGGTCGTGGTTCAAAACGACTCAGATACTTTTCAAGCTCCTCGATGCGCTGATCGAGAGAGTCGTTCGGCGACTCCTGCTTTCGGCTCGGGCTCGTCGCCTTGCCCCCTAACGCGCTGGGCTTACGACCCGCCACCGCTCGCGCTCCCTCGCGCACCAGTGCGGAAGGGGCGACCTGCCCAGCCGGATTGCCCTGCAGCGGCAGCGTCTTGGACATCGCGTCGTCCCAGCGCAGCGCCACGACACTGACATTGTCCGAGGCCGCCTTGCGCTTGCGTTCTACCGCAAGCAGCATGTCCTCGATGCCCTCCTCGAGCGCCGGGCTGTTGGCGTAGCGTGCAATCTCCTCGGTGGACAATGCTTCCCACAAGCCATCGCTGCACAGCAGCAGCGTGTCGCCGCGCTGCAGGCTGGTTTCCTGTCCGATATCGATTGCCGGTTCCCGCGCGCTTCCGAGACATCTCAGCAACTTGCCCTTGCTGAAATGCTCACCCATCTCGGCCTCGGTCACTAGCCCCTCCTCGCGCCATTGCTCGAGTGAGGTGTGGTCCTGGGTGCGTGCCAGAACTTGCGTGCCGCGCAAGTGATATAGCCGCGAGTCCCCCACGTGCGCCCAATAGGCATAGCCGTTTTGCACGATGCACAAGACACAGGTCGTGCGCGGTTCGATTTCCATCGGGTGACTACGCGCCATGGCCCGGATGACGTTATGGGCGTGGCGAATGACCAGCGCAAGAAAGGCCGATGGCCGCTCGATGGTCGGCTGCTTCACGTTACGGAAGGCGTGCACGGCGGTTTGCACAAAACTCTCCGCCGCGAGCTCGCCCCCGGCATGGCCCCCGAGGCCATCGGCCACCGCCATCAGCACAGCATTGTCGCGCTCGGCCACCGTCACCCGGTCCTGATTGCTCGGGCGGCCGCCGCGCAGGCTGTACTGGGTGACCTGATACTTCATTTCGCTAGGACCGTCCGAACGGAAGTTTGGCCCGCAGGCGTTCGATGAGCGAATCGGGATCATCCGGCGGGGCGTCCGGCTCCGGCTGTCTCAGGAATGCGAGCAGATCATCTACCGTTTGTGGCCGCTGCAATTGATCCATCGTCAGGCACCAGTCCACTGCCTCGAGCAGGGTCCGCGAATAGCGTCGTGCGAATCGGCGCATCGCGGGCTTGTAGCTGTCCTTGGCCGCGCGTTGCGGCGACGGCGGCGGTGCGTGCCCGCTCATGCAGGCATAGATCGATGCGCCGATCGCATACAGGTCGGTCCAGGGCCCAATATGGCCGCGCTCGTGCTGTTCGAGCGGCGCAAATCCGAGTGTAAGCGTGTGTGCCTGGGCGCGTTGGGTCCCCGTGAACGGGGATTGCACCGCGCCGAAATCTAGCAACAGCGGTCGCCCGCCAGGGCGCAGGTAGATGTTGGCCGGCTTGATGTCGAGATGCAGAAGGCTGTGCGCATGCAGCGCGCGCAGGCCCTCAAGCAGTTGCGGAAAAACCGTGCGGATGAACTTTTCCGACAGCTCGCCGCCGTGCTTCTTGATGTAGTGGCGCAGGTCCTTGCCTTCTTCATAGACCATCACGATGTATACCGTGTTGTTCTCACGGAAGAAGTCTGTCACGCGCACGATGTTCGGATGCTCGATCTTGGCAAGCGCTGCCGCCTCATCAAAGAACCGCTTCATGCCCTGGCGAAAGGCGCTGGTGGTATCTTCGGAAATCGTCTCGACGGTTTCGCCATCCGCGCGCAAGGCTTGACTGCTCGGCAGGTACTCCTTGATGACGACTGGCGCATTGCGCTTGCTGTCGTGCGCAAGGTAAACGATGCTAAAGCCCCCGCCCCCGAGCGTGCGCTCGACGCGGTAGTGGTGGAGCAGATAGCCCGCCGGCAGGGCGTGCTCGATCTTGAAAGCCACGGGGATTTACGCCAATCAACGCCTGCGAGCCGGCACGTTACCAGCCCTTTCTACCATTATATACAAAGGGTCGCGGGTGCGGCCGTGGCCGGTTTAAAGCGCAGGCAATTCCCGCTACCATCGGCGCGGTTCCCGATTCCCGTACTTTCATGATACTCAGCATGACCGCCTTTGCCCGCCGCGAGGCCAGCCTCGCTGCCGGCGTGCTCGCGTGGGAATTGCGCAGCGTCAATTCGCGCTATCTCGAGGTGGCAGTGCGCCTGCCCGAGGAATTGCGCGGCGTGGAGATGCGGGCGCGCGAACTGATCGCGGGTCGCCTTGGGCGGGGCAAGGTGGAGGCAGGTCTGCGCATGCAGGCGGTTGCCGCCGCCGGCGCACCCCTGGAGCTTGATGAAGGCGTGCTTCGTCAATTGCTCGACGCGGCAGCGGCTGTTCAGCGTCTCAGCGGGAGCGCCGAGCCGTTACGCGCGATCGACTACTTGCGTTGGCCTGGGGCGGTGCGCGCCACGCCCCTCGATATGGAAGGATTGGCATCTGCGGCACTCGCGCTTCTTGATGAGGCGCTCGAGGAGCTGGTGGCGATGCGCACGCGCGAGGGCGAACGCCTGGCCGGATTGATCCGCCAACGCCTGGATGCCATGCGCGCGATTGTTTCGCAGGTACGGGCCATCGTGCCGGAGACTGTCGCCGCTCATCGCGAACGCCTCAAGGCGCGGCTTGCCGAGGTGCGACAGGAGCTTGATGCAAACCGCCTCGAGCAGGAGATCGTGCTGTTCGCCACGCGCAGCGACGTTGCCGAGGAGCTTGACCGGCTCGCCACGCACATCGAGGAGGTCGGCGGGGCGCTTAAGCGAGGTGGCCAGGTTGGCCGGCGCCTCGATTTCCTGATGCAGGAATTCAATCGCGAGGCCAATACACTCGGGAGCAAGGCGGTCGACATCCGCATGACCAATGCAGCGGTAGAGCTCAAGGTCCTGATCGAGCAGATGCGCGAACAGGTTCAGAACATCGAGTAGGAGGCCACGACGATGACACGCATGATGGCGATGGCGTTTGGGTTGGCAATGGCGTTTCTCGGCGGCTGCGGCACCATCAGTGATGCCTATCGGATCGACAACTACGAAAAGACCACGCGCGCCTATGGACGGTTGATACGCTGGTCGGATTTCGAGAAGGCAGTGGTATTTCTCAAGCTGGATGCCTCCACGTCGCTGCCCGATCTCGGGCGCGTCAAGCAGTTCAGGGTGACGTCCTACGAGGCGTTGGATTCCAGGTTTTCGAATAACAAACGGACAGTCACTCAGATCGTGAAGATCGAGTATTTGGTGCTTAGCCGCATGGCCGAGCGCACGCTCACCGACCAGCAGGTTTGGGAGTACTCGGAGGCCGATGAACGCTGGCTACTCACGAGCGGCTTCCCGGCGTTTAAGTAGGATAGTGGGCGCGCGTTTTAGCGGCAGCATCAGCAGGAGTTAAGTCCCATGACATTGCAGTCGCCCGCAGGGGCAAGTGGCAGGCTGTTTATTCTTTCGGCTGCTTCCGGTACCGGCAAGACCTCGCTCGCCAATGCCCTGGTGGAGTTAATGCCGGATGTAGAGTTCTCGGTGTCGCACACCACGCGTGCCCCGCGTCCCGGCGAGAAATACGGCGTTCACTATTTCTTCGTGAGTCACGCCGAGTTCGAGGCCATGATTGCCGCCGGCCAATTTCTCGAGCATGCCAAGGTGTTCGACAATTACTACGGCACGTCCCGTGCGCAGGTCGAGCAGCGCCTTATGCAGGGCAAGCGGGTGATACTCGACATCGATTGGCAGGGCGCCCGTTCCATCAAGGCGCGCATGCCGCAAGCGGTGAGTATTTTTCTGTTGCCGCCCTCGCGCGCAGCACTCGAAGAGCGACTGACCAGGCGCGGCCAGGACTCGCGCACGGTGATCGCCGGTCGGATGGCCAAGGCGATGGCCGAAATCAGCCATTACAGCGAATTCGACCACGTTGTGGTCAATGACGACTTTGAAGCGGCACTCGCAGACCTGCGGGCCATTATTGCCGGCCGCCCGGCGGCCACCCGGCCGGTGAATATCGATATTGCGGCCCTGCTACGCGCCTAAAGTGGGACTATTGCTGGAAAAAGCTCCCGAATATCAGTAAGATAATCCGCATCCTGCGAGTTGTCGGAGGGGCCGGCGATTGCCACCCCATTGCCCGCCGCGGTTTACTCCTTCAAGTCATTTATTAATATGTGAGGTGAAGTCTAATGGCGCGTGTCACCGTCGAAGATTGTCTTGATCACGTTGAGAACCGCTTCCAGCTGGTGCTGGTGGCGGCCAAGCGTGCCCGGCAGCTGGGTCTGGGCGCCGAGGCCTGCGTGCCGCGCGAGAATGACAAGAACACGGTGGTCGCCCTGCGCGAGATTGCCGGGGGATTCGTGACCAGCGCCATCCTGGACGAGGAAGCACCGCCTGCGGGGCTCGAGAGCGATGAAGACGCGCAGCAGCCGAACGAAATCATCGCCCCGGTCGGCGAATCCGGAGAAGCAGGCCCCGCCTGAATCCGCGCCGTCCGCGCCTGCGGACGCTCACGCCGATCGCTATCAGATCGGCGACTTGTGCAGCTTGCTCGAAACCTACCTCGACCCCGCTGAGGTCGCCGACGTCTATCGCGCCTTCCTGTTCGGGGCCGAGGCGCACGACGGACAGTGCCGCAAGAGCGGCGAGCCCTATATCTATCATCCCATTGAGGTCGCGCGCATTCTCGCGCAGATGCGGCTCGACAGCCGCACGATTTCCGCCGCGATCCTGCACGACGTCATAGAGGACACTCCGACTGTCAAGGAACGGCTCGCCGAGGAATTCGGCAAGGATGTCGCGGACATGGTCGATGGTGTCTCAAAGATCACGCGAATCGAGTTCCAGTCGCAGGAAGAGGCGCAAGCCGAGAATTTCCGCAAGATGCTGCTGGCGATGGCGCGCGATATCCGCGTCATCCTCATCAAGCTCGCCGATCGTTTGCACAACCTGCGCACACTTGGCTCGCTGCGCCGCGACAAGCAGCGACGCATCGCCCGTGAGACGCTCGAGATCTACGCGCCGATAGCCAATCGGCTGGGGGTACACCAGTGGGCGCTCGAGCTGGAGGATCTCGCGTTTCGCGCCCTCTATCCGATGCGCTATCGAATCATCGCGGAAGCCGTGCGCAAGCGTCATGGCAACCGCAAGGCGATTGTCGAGAAGATCAGGAATGCGATCGTCGCGCAATTGGAGCGCGAGGGTTTCAGCGCGGAAGTCGAGGGGCGCGAAAAGAATCTCTACAGCATCTACCGCAAGATGTTCACCAAGCAACTTAGCTTCGACCAGGTCCATGACGTATACGGCTTTCGCGTCGTCGTCGACAAGGTCGATACCTGCTACCGGGCGCTCGGCACCATCCACAATCTGTACAAACCGATCCCCGGGCGCTTCAAGGATTACATCGCCATTCCCAAGACCAACGGCTACCAGTCCCTGCACACGGTGGTGTTCGGGCCGTTCGGCGTTTCTATCGAGGTGCAGATCCGCACTCGTGAGATGCACCGGGTGTCCGAGGCTGGCGTGGCGTCGCACTGGAGCTACAAGAGCGGGGATGAAGGCGGCGATCCCATGCAGCAGCGCGCGCTGCAATGGCTAAAGGACCTCCTCGACACCCAGCAGAAGGCCGGTAATCCGCGCGAGTTCCTCGAACACCTGAAGATCGATCTGTTTCCGGACGAAGTCTATGTGTTCACGCCAAATGGCGAGATCAAGAAGTTGCCGAGCGGGGCGACGGTCATCGACTTCGCCTACGACGTACACTCCGATGTCGGTAACTACTGTGTCGCAGCGCGCGTCAACCACGAGCTCGTGCCCCTGCGCACTGTGCTGCGCAATGGCGATCATGTCGAGGTGCTGACCTCACCGACCGGTCGGCCCAGCCCGGTGTGGCTCGATTACGTGATGACGAGCAAGGCGCGCGCCAATATCCGCTCCTATCTCAAGAACCAGAAAATCGGTGAGTCCGAGCTGCTCGGTGCGCGGCTGCTCGAGCGCGCGCTCGGTAGCCTGGGCAAGGAACCGGATGACATCAGCGAGGGGCAACGCGCGCAGCTGCTGAAAGCGTTCAAGCTGCCAAGCTGGAACGCGTTGCTGTCGGAAATCGGGCTCGGCAACCGTTTGGCCGCGGTCGTGGTCAAGCAGCTGATTCCACAGGAAGAGGAAAGTCGGCTGCGCCGGTTGTTCCGCTGGCGTCAGAGCCGCGCGGAAGGCCAGGCGCGTGCGCTCGCGATCCGCGGCACCGAGGGCGTGGTCGTTACCTATGCGCGCTGCTGCCGGCCGATCCCGGGGGATCCCATTCTCGGCTTGCTCTCGTCGGGGCGCGGCGTCGTGATCCACACCGAGGACTGTCCGAACGTGGCGAAATTCCGCAAGCACCCGGAACAATGGATCGATGTGCAGTGGGAGCCGAATATCGAGGGCGTTTTTCCGGTCAGCCTGCGTGTCGAAACCCGTAACGAGCGCGGCGTGCTCGCCAAGGTGGCCGCGGCTATTGCCGATCAGGATGCCAACATTGATTCGGTCAGTTTTGACGATCGCGATGGCCGCTATACCTCCATGAATTTTACGGTCGAGGTGCGTGACCGGGTACACTTTGCGCGGATCGTGCGCGCCATTCGCGCCTTGGAACCGGTGGCGCGCATTAATCGCATGAAAGGGTAGGCGCGGCAGTATCAATCGATCGGCACTTAGTTAGCGTTAATGAAAACGGCGGCGGATCGAGTGCGCTCCAGGCCTGGCACTGGACACTCTACGCCCATGACTCTTTGGAGAATTCAGCACTTCGATGACAAAGAAAACCATCATCAGTACCGCGAAAGCCCCCAAAGCTATCGGCACCTACTCGCAGGCCGTGCGCTGCGGCGACACCGTGTATCTCTCCGGCCAGATTCCGCTGGTCCCCGAAACTATGGAGATGGCGGGCGGCGACGCGCGCCTTCAGATCGGGCGCGTGTTCGACAACCTGAAGGCAGTGGCCGAGGGGGCTGGCGGATCACTCGCCGATGTGGTCAAGCTCAACGTCTTTCTTACGGATCTCGGCAATTTTCCGCTGGTCAACGAGATCATGGCGCAGTATTTCCGTGAGCCCTACCCGGCGCGAGCTGCGGTGGGTGTTGCGGCGCTGCCACGTGGCGCGGGGGTGGAGATGGACGCGGTAATGGTCATCGGCGCGTCGTCCCGCAAACTGAAACAGGTAGCGAGAAAAAAGTCGGCAAAGCCAAACAGGAAGAAGCGTCGCTAGTCCTGCTTCGCGAGGGATCTTCCCGCGCCGGGGGTAGCTCGCGCCGAGCACGCGTTTCTGCCCATGGATCTTGCCACTCTATCGCTAAGTGTCCTCAAGGGCGCCGGCCCCAAGTTGCGCGACAAGCTTTCGCGTCTTGGGCTGCGCACGGTCCAGGACGTGCTGTTTCACCTGCCGTTGCGTTACCAGGACCGTACGCACATCACGCCGATCGGTGCTATCGCGCCCGGACAGGAAGCGCTGGTGGTCGGTCAGATTGAGTTGGCCGATGTAGCGTTCCGGCGTCGCCGCACCCTCATCGTGCGCGTGGCCGATGGTACTGGCTCTCTCATCTTGCGCTTTTTCCACTTCAATTCTGCCCAACAGGAGAACTTCGCGCGCGGGCGCAAGGCGAAGCTCTTTGGTGAGGTGCGTGCCGGCCCCGGGGGACTCGAAATGGTCCATCCGGAGTACGAACTGTCCGATGACCACATGGTCGTTGCGCCCGATGCGCACCTCACGCCCGTTTACCCGACAACCGAGGGCGTGCATCAACTGGGCCTGCGCAAGCTGACCGATCAGGCGCTCGATCGCTATCTCGGTGCCATCCACGAGTGGTTGCCGGCCGAGTTACTCGCGCCGCTGAAGCTGCCGACGCTGCAGGAAGCACTGGCGTTCGTACATCGCCCACCGCCCGGCGCGCCGGTGGATGCCTTGCTTGCGGCTCGCCATCCGGCGCAGCAGCGTCTCGCTTTCGAGGAGATGTTGGCATTCCATCTGAGTCTCAAGCGCCTGCGAGCACGCATGCGTCGCCATAGCGCACCGGTGCTGGTCGGTGCTGGCAGCTTGTACACACGCTTTCTTGCCTCGCTTCCGTTCACGCCGACCGGGGCGCAGCAGCGCGTGCTCGCAGAAATCGGGAGGGACTTGCGCATGCCGCACCCGATGCAGCGCCTGGTGCAAGGCGATGTCGGCTCCGGCAAGACGTTGGTCGCGGCGGGTGCCTGCCTCGCGGCCATCGATGCTGGCTGGCAGGCGGCGGTGATGGCGCCGACTGAACTGCTGGCCGAGCAGCACTGGCGCAATTTCGCGCATTGGCTCGCACCGCTCGGGCTGCAGGTCGCCTTTCTGACCGGCAGTCTGCCGGCCAAGACGCGGCGCGCAATGGTGGCAGACGTGTCCGAGGGTCGGGCATCACTCGTGATTGGCACGCACGCTCTGTTTCAGGAAGATGTCCAATTCCACAGGCTCGGCCTGATTGTGGTCGATGAACAGCACCGCTTCGGTGTGCACCAGCGCCTGCAGCTGCGCGAGAAAGGCGCTGCCGACGGACTCGTGCCGCATCAGCTCATCATGACTGCCACCCCGATTCCCCGAACGCTCGCGCAGTCCTTCTACGCTGACCTCGATGTATCAGTCATTGACGAGCTGCCGCCCGGGCGCAAGCCGGTCGATACCGTTGTGATACCCGACGCGCGACGACCGGAAGTCGTCACGCGCGTACGCGACGCCTGCCTCACCGGACGTCAGGCGTATTGGGTCTGTCCGCTGATCGAGGAATCCGAGAATCTTGAGTTGCAGACTGCGACGCAGACGGCGGAGGCACTTGCCGGTGCGCTGCCGGAACTGCGCATCGCGCTGGTACACGGCCGGATGAAGGCAGCGGAGAAGGAACGAATCATGGCAGCCTTCAAGGCTGGCAGCGTGCACCTGCTCGTGGCGACGACCGTGATTGAAGTGGGGGTGGACGTTCCGAATGCCTCGCTCATGATCATCGAGAATGCCGAGCGCCTTGGACTGTCGCAACTGCATCAGTTGCGGGGGCGGGTCGGGCGTGGCGGCGCGCAAAGCACCTGCGTGCTGCTTTACCAGTCTCCGCTTTCTACCGCGGCGCGCGAGCGACTGGCAGCGGTGCGCGAGACTAACGATGGCTTCGAGATCGCGCGCCGCGACCTCGATATGCGCGGTCCGGGCGAGGTGCTCGGCACGCGCCAGACCGGCGATCAGCAGTTTCATATCGCCGACCTGGTCCGCGACCAGGCGCTATTGCCAAAGATTGAAGAGGCGGCGGCGCTGCTGCTGGAAAAGTATCCGGCACACGTCGAACCGATCATCGCGCGCTGGCTGGGGAGGCGGGAGAGCTACGGAGAGGTGTAATCGGCCGGCCGAGCGCGCAGCGCGTGCTATCATGCGCCCCCTTCCGGACGGCCGACGTGAGCATCGAAACATTCGAATACTGGGCGCTGATCCTCGGGGTGGGCGGCCTCGTCGCCTATATGGCCTTCATCGTCTACGACCTCGGCAAGCAGTCGAAAGCCGGTAAGTTCGGCATGTTTGTGCTGTTTCTGGCGCTCGGACTGGGGCTGCTCGGTTTTCTCCTGAAGACCATCATCGTCGAGTTTGTGCTGCGCTGAATCCCGTTCCGGCCGCGGAGCCCGCGGGGCTAGAATGGCGCCATGGTCTCCGGGCGATCCGGCCAGTCTTCCGTAAATGATCCCTCCGCCGCACCGCGCATGATGGAGCGGCTGCGTGAGTATGCGCTACTGATGCGCCTCGATCGACCGATCGGCATCCTGCTGCTTGCCTGGCCGACGCTATGGGCGTTGTGGTTTGCCGGTGCCGGCATTCCTCGCCTGCACGTGCTGGTCGTGTTCTTGTGCGGCGTAATGCTGATGCGCTCGGCCGGCTGCGTCATCAACGACTACGCCGATCGCGGATTCGATCAGCACGTGGCGCGCACCCGCGCCCGCCCGCTCGCCGCCGGGCGCGTGCGCGCGCGCGAGGCGCTATGGTTGTTTATGGCGTTGTCGCTTGCGGCATTCGCGCTGGTGCTCACGCTGAACGCGCTCACCATTCAGCTCTCACTTGTCGGTGCGGCGCTGGCCGCGACCTACCCCTTCATGAAGCGCTACACCCATCTGCCACAGTTCTATCTCGGCATGGCGTTCGGTTGGGGCATCCCCATGGCGTTTGCCGCCCAGACCGGCGCAGTGCCGCCGCTCGCCTGGGTGCTGTTTGCTGCCAATGTCTGTTGGGCGGTTGCCTATGACACGGCTTATGCAATGGTCGATCGTGACGATGATCGCAAGATTGGGGTGAAATCCACGGCCATTCTGTTCGGGCGCGCCGACCGGCTCATGATCGGCCTGTTCCAGACCGCGACCCTCGGCTTGCTGGTGCTTGCGGGATTCATGAGCGGGCGGGGATTCGGCTATCATGCCGGCCTCACAGTGGCGGCGCTTCTCGCGCTGTACCAGCAATGGTTGATCCGCCACCGGAACCGTGAAGCGTGCTTTCGTGCGTTTCTGAACAACAATTGGTTTGGACTCGCGGTGTTTGCGGGCCTGTTGACGGATTACCTCGGCTAAAAGCCGATCTGGAGCCCTACATGAAGCTCTTCGGTTCGCTGACCTCCCCGTTCGTGCGCAAGGCGCGCATCCTCATCAAGGAAAAGAATCTTCCCTGCGAATTCGTGGTGGCCGATCCGACGGAGGCCGGCGGAGTGGTGCGCATGCGTAACCCGCTCTGGCAGGTCCCGGTGCTGGAAACTGATGACGGCGAGTCGCTGTTCGACTCACCGGTTATCGTTGAGTACCTGGACAGCTTGTCGACACCGGCGTTGCTCGCGACGTCTGGTGCGCCACGCTGGCAGATATTGCGCTGGCAGGCACTGGCGGACGGCATTATGGAAGCAGTGATTGCCCGCTTCCTCGAAGGCCGCCGGCCAATCGTTCAGCAATCTTCTGACCAGATCACGTTTCAGGAGGCCCGCGTCGCGGCGGCGCTCGCGTTTGCCTCGAGCCGCTTGAAGGCTGAGCAGTTTCTGCTGGAGGGACGCTTCACGCTGGCCGATCTCGCGCTCGCGGTGGCGCTCGAGTATACCGACTTCCGCTATCCGCATGATTGGCGCGCGCAGCATCCGCGGCTGGCGTTCTGGCTCGCCGGTATCAGCGTGCGCGCCTCTTTCGTCGAGACCGTGCCGCCCGGCATGGAGCGACCGCAACGCGTGCCGAATTGAGTCAATCCAGTGACCTTGCTCATCCTCGCCGTCGCGCTGGTGGTGATACTGATCGGCGCCGAGGTCTTCACCAACGCGCTGGAACATCTCGGCGAGCGGCTGAAGATCAGCGAGGGCGTGACCGGCTCGATTTTCGCCGCGGTCGGCACGGCACTGCCTGAAACCATGGTCCCGGTGGTGGCGATCCTGAGCACCGTCGGATCGCAGCAACTGCGTGAAGAGGTTGGGGTGGGCGCCATCCTTGGTGCGCCACTCATGCTTTCGACGCTGTCACTGTTCCTGATGGCGGTATTCGCGGCTCACAAGCGCGGATGGACTGACGCCCTGCACCCCGAGCGCGGTGGGTTGAAGCGCGATCTTCGTTGGTTCCTGCTCGCCTTTACGCTCAGCACGCTCGCGATTTTTGTGCCGCACGAGTGGCCGACTATCCGCGGCGTTATCGGTATTGTCCTGGTACTTATCTATTTCGTTTACATCCTGCAGACTGTGCGTGCCTCGGCCAGATTGGTCGCCGACGGTCACGGCACGGAGGCCGACGAGCCGCTGTTTCTGGTGCGCCTGCTCAAAGTGTTCGGGCTGCGTGAGGGAATGGTTGTTGTGCTGCTCCAACTTGCGCTTGGCCTCGCCATGATCATCGGTGGTGCGCACGGTTTCGTGCACGGCATTGAGTCGCTCTCGGAGATCCTCGGAATTTCCGCTTGTTGTCACTGCTGATCATTCCGGTCGCTACCGAGCTCCCGGAGAAGGTCAACTCGATTCTGTGGATTCGCCGGCGCAAGGATACGCTCGCCTTCGGCAACATCACCGGGGCAATGGTCTTCCAGGGCACGCTGTTGCCAGCGCTTGGCATCCTGCTCACGCCGTGGGAGTTCCGGCGCGAGGTGTTTGCCGGACTCGTTCTCACCATCGCGGCGAGTAGCTACCTGTTGCTGATGCTGCGACGCGGCACGTTGCGGCCCTATCACCTGGTTGGGAATGGTGGTTGTTATCTCGCCTACCTGGTTACTGTCCTGGTCTAGCGGGGCTGCGCGCGCGTGACAGCCGCGAGGGATTTTCCGTCTGCCGGCAGACCCTTTTTTATAGAGGGCCCGGTCGGCCGGATCGAAACGCTCGCTTCCTGTCCGGCGCCCGAGGCGGCGAGGGCCAGCGCCGTGATCCTGCATCCGCATCCGCTCTATGGCGGAACCATGCACAACAAGGTGGTCAGCACCCTGGCGCGCGCCTTTCTCGAGCTCGGCCTGCACACGCTTCGCTTCAATTTTCGCGGAACCGGTGCGAGTGAGGGCAGTTTCGATCACGGCGAGGGCGAGTCGGCGGATCTCATGGCCGTGCTCGCGTGGCTGCGCGTGCACCGACCGCAGGATGAGCGGTGCATAGTGCCGAGGCAGCAGGCGCGGCGCGCCTCATTACAGTGGCCCCGTCGGTCAATCTCTATACGACGCCACAGGTACCCCGCATGCCGTGGTTGCTGATTCAGGGTGAACAGGACGAGGTCGTCCCGTGCTCGAAGGTACGCGAATGGCTCAATGGCCTCAGCCACCGCCCC
>LJVB01000062.1 GCA_001304215.1 Acidithiobacillales bacterium SM1_46
CACCGCTGGCGATGCTTTGCCTGTCTGCGGAGGTCGACGTGAGCCGCAAGTAGGGCACGCCGAGAATCAGATCCAGGTTATCGCGCACGCCGTAAGACAATACCGCCTGAGTGACCGATGCGGTCAACAGTTCATTGTCGCGGTCCTCACGACCGTATTCCGTGGTCAGTTCAATCTGGGAGTTTCCCTTCCCCTGGGTGGCGGCATCTTCGGTAATGAGGGGGTGGGCGGCACGCATGACCGGCGCGACTGACATGATCAATACCGCTCCCAGAAATGATACCCATCGGGCCGGACGGAAACGCCCGCTACGCGCAAAAGAAAACATTGAAAAAGGAGGACACACGAGCCGCGCATCTTGCCAGCGCTGGCACCCCGGAGGAAAGAGGGGAAAAGCGCGATATTGCCGCTAGGGGCGGCGAATCAGCCGACCGACTTCAACCGCCTCGCAAGCCGCTGCGAGACATGCGGCCTCGTGGGCGTGCGCGCGCAAGGCACTGCTAACATCTGCCGCAGGCACGGCCATCTCGCGGATTGCCTGTTCGCTCAATTGCCGCAACTGCTCGCCCGGCCAACCATCTTCTGCGCAGCGCGCGAGCGCATGCGCCAGCTGGATACAGCGGACCCGGGGATCGGTACTCGTGCCATTGGCGAGCGCAGCGCGCAGCAAGGGCAGCGCGGACGCGTAGGGATTGAGCGGCGCGGAAAGTGCGGCCAGCGAACGACCAAAAATCCGCTCCTCGGCGGCGCGCGCATCGACGTCTGGTTCAGCGAGCGCACGATCGATGTGGGCGGCCACCGCACCACCCGAGGACCAGAACTGCAGTTCGCCGGCATCGCGCAGCAGCGCAACGACAAACGCTTCCTCCGGATCGATGTCGGCACGGTAAGCGGCGATTCCGCGCGCCTGGGCCGCCGCGTGGATGCTGCGCGCGAAACAGGCCAGCGCGCGGGCACGTTGCACCCCGTGCGCACAGTCCTCGAGCAACGCGACGACGAGAGCCGGCCGCCGCACACCGTGGAAACCGAGCACACTGACGGCGCGGCTGATGGTGGCAATGCGCACACGTTCGGGATTGCAGTGGTAGCTGTTTACCGCGTGCAGTAAACGGGACGTCAACTGCAGGTCAGCCAGGATGATATGCGTGAGCTGCGCGCCGACCGATGCGTCACTGGCTTGAAGCCGGATCAGCTGTTCAATCGTTGCCGCGCGTGTGGTCGTCGCAGCGCGTGCAAGCGCTGGCGCGGGTGATTCGAGATGGGAGGGTGTCCCCTTGCTTCGCGACATGTGCACCTCTTCCGTGGTTGGCAGCATGGCCCGGTACCGGGCGGCGAGGCACTACTATAGTCGCCTTCGCTCCGCACGCCATGGCTGGGCTCGCGTCTCCCGAAATTGCCGCCTACGATCAAGCACATAGGCAATCATCGGTCCTTCAAGCCGGGTGCCGTTTGCTAGAATGGGCGGCATGCTGGTGCCGCACACGCTGCAATGTCCCTATTGTGGGGAACAGTTCGATACCACGCTCGATCTGTCCGGCGGCGAACAGCAGTACGTAGAGGACTGTCAGATCTGCTGCCGGCCGATCGTTCTGCGGGTACAGTTGCACCCTGACGGTGAGCTGCGGGCAGTGGAGACATCTCGCGAAAATGACTAGTGCCAACCACACCCCGGACCATTACACGCCGATCTCCTGCGATCGCTACTCGGAACTCGAACTGGCGATCCTTCGGCGCCGGCGACTGCGCCTGCGCTGGGCGGAGGGAAACGTGATCGAGGAGGATTCGGTGCTGCCGCTGGACTTGCAGACCCGTGCAGGCGTGGAATTCCTTACTTGTCGCCGCGGGCCGGATACGCTGGAGCTGCGACTCGACCAGATTCGCCACTGGGAGGCGGCGTGAAGCGCGTCGCTGCGCTGACGCTCGGGATCGTCGCCGCGTGGAGCGTGGCCCGTGCCCAAACCTGTCCGGACACTGGCATGCACGTGCAGGTGCTTGGCTCAGGGGGCCCCGCGCTGGAAGCCGGACGGGCCGGGCCCGCCTATCTCCTCTGGTGGCAAGGCAAGCCGCTTGCCCTGGTTGATGTCGGCGGCGCCGCGGCATTGCGCCTTGCCGAAGCCGGGGCCCGGAGTGCTGACCTCGACGTTGTCCTGCTTAGTCAGCTGCACGCAACCCACACCGCGGGGTTCGTTGCGCTAGTGCAGGCGGTAAACGAGCAGGGGCGCACGCGCCCGCTGCCCGTGTACGGACCCAGTGGAAATCGCGCCATGCCGCATACCATCGACTTCGTGCGCGAGCTGTTCGATCCGAACCGCGGGGTCTATCGCCACCTCGGCGATGTGCTGAATCCGCTGGCCAAGGGCGCCTGGCGGCTCGACCCCCACGATGTGCGCGAGAAGCCGCGCAAACTCGGCGTCGCGCGCAAACCGCAAGACGAGTTGCTCGCTGCCTATACAACATCTTCGATGCGGGCCGTCGCGACGTACGTGCCGCATGCCCGAGCCCCGGTACTCGCCTGGCGGCTCGAAGTGGGCGACAAGTCGGTGGTGTTCACAGGCGATACCAGCGGGAAGGATGAGCGACTCAGTCTGCTTGCGCGCGGTGCGGACCTGCTGGTCGCGCATCACGCCATCACGCAATCGGCGAGCGCCGAGGAACTGGCATCCAACATGAGCCCGTCGACCACTGCGCAGCTCGCCCGCACGGCCGGGGTTCGCCAAATCGTCCTCGCGCACCGCGGACAGGCCACGCGCGGACGAGAAGACGAGACACTCGGCATCATGCGTCGCAACTATGACGGTCCGATCGCGCTGGCCAACGATCTTGATTGTTTCACTCCTTGACGGAACCCCATGGCACGCATCCTTTACTTTGCCACCCTCGTCGACCAGCTCGGTCGCGCCTCGGAGGAGCTGCCACTTCCCGACACGGTACGCGATGTGCGCGCCCTGGTGGCGATGCTGCATGGCCGTGGCAAGAACTGGGTCACAGCGCTTGACGAGGCGACGCTCAAAGTGACGGTAAACCGTCAGTTCGCCGAACTCGATACACCGATCCAGGACGATTCGGAGATTGCTTTCATCAGCATGCGGCGCTGGTAGCCGTTCGTCCGTAAGTAAGTGAGGCGTGACCGGTAGCCGTGTAACTAGCTGCTATGATTAGGCCGTCATGATCACGTCCGCACTGGAGCGCCTGAACGAACTGGTCCGCGGTCCCGACCAGGACCTCGACCTGGCCGAGGCCGCGCTACTACTTGCCACGACGGAGTACCCGGCGCTCGACGTTCCCGCCTACCTTGCGCAGCTCGATGAGCTGGCAGCGCGCCTGAGCGAGCGGCTCCCGCACACTGCCGATCTTGAGCAACGCGTAGTATCCCTCAATGAGTTTCTGTTCGAGGAGCTCGGCTTCTCGGGCAATACCGACAATTACTACGATCCGCGCAACAACTTCCTGAACGAGGTGCTGGATCGCAAGCTCGGCATCCCGATCACCCTCTGCATCCTCTATATGGAGATTGGGCGGCGTGTCGGACTCGAGCTCGAAGGAGTCTCGTTCCCCGGCCACTTTCTCGTTAAGTTCGCTACCGACGAGGGCGACGTGGTGCTTGATCCGTTCGCCGGCGGCGTGCCGCTCACCGAAGAAGAACTGGTGGACCGGCTGGAAGATACCTACGGCCAACATCGCATCGACAACAGTGCCTTGCCGCAGCTGCTTGCCGCGGCCAGCAAGCGCGACATCCTGGTGCGCATGCTGCGCAATCTGAAGGTTATCTATTTGCACCACGAGCGCTTCGAGAAGGCGCTCGACGTGATTAACCAGATTCTGCTCATCGGTCCCGAGCTGGCCGAGGAAGTGCGTGAGCGCGGCGAACTCTACGAGCGCCTCGAATGCCATCGCTCCGCACTGCTCGACTATCAGCGCTATCTGCGACTCGAACCGCAGGCGCCGGACCTGGCCGACATTCGCAACCGGATCATCGCACTCGAGCCCACCGCCCATCGCCTGAACTAGCAGCTGATTCCATGACCGCCAGTCCCGACACGGACGTCGACACACGGGGTGGGCCATGGTTCATCTATATCGTCGAGTGCCGCGATGGCTCGCTGTACACCGGCATCACCAATGATCTCGACCGACGCGTGCGCGAGCACAACGAGGGGAGCGCCGCGCGCTACACGCGTTCGCGCCGCCCCGTCACGCTGCGCTACCATGAACAAGTTGCGAGCCGCTCCGAAGCGCTGATGCGCGAGTGCGCAGTAAAACTGCTGACCCGCAAGGAAAAGGATCAGCTCATCCGGCGCTAGCGCGCCCGCGCCACCACCAGCGCCACCCCGACCACCGTCATTGCCATACCTCCCAGCGCGAGCATGCCGAGTCGCTCGCCGAATATGGCGTAGGCCATCAGTGCGGTAACCGGCGGAACCAGATAGAAGAGACTCGCCACGCGCGCCGCCTCGCCGTGGCGGATCAATACGTACAGCAGGCTGATGGCGCCGAGGGACAGCACCACCACCAGCCAAACGAGCGCGAAGACAAACTGCCCCGTCCACTGCACGCGCATGGTCTCGAACAGCGGCGCAAGCAGCGACATGGCTAGGGCCGCGGCAGCGAACTGAATGACACCACCGGTGCGCAGGTCCATGTCCGCACAGAAGCGCTTCTGGTAAAGCGTACCGGCGGTAATCGCGAACAGCGCGAGAAAGGCGAGCGCGTAGCCGAACGGCGTCGCGGTGCTTATCCCGATTCGCTCATGCACGACCAGCGCTACGCCGGCAAGTCCCAACGCAAGCCCGATCCACTGGCGAGGCCGAACTCGCTCGTCGAGGAGCGGGCCAGCAGCGGCGGCAGTGAGTGCCGGCTGCAATCCGGCAATCAGTGCCATGGTGCCGGCCGAGACACCCTGGTGAATGGCGACGAACACGCCACCCAGATAACCGCCATGCAACAGGAGCCCCACTACCGCGATGTGGCCGACCGTACGGGGGCTCGCTGGCCAGCGTGCCTGTGCATGCCACGCGAGCAAAGCGAGCAACACGGTCACCAGCACGAAACGCCATAGCAGGAAGGTCAATGGTTCTGCATATGGCAGACCGTACTTGGCTCCGATGAAGCCGGTGCTCCAGAGCACGACAAAGAGCATCGGCGCAATGCTGGCCCAGCGCGTGTGGCGGGCACTCATGCGTCGGGCTTGCGCCGCCGAAACGCGAGATCCCAGGCTCCGTGTCCCAACCGAGCGCCGCGCTTCTCAAAGCGCGTCATCGGCCTCTCGGATGGACGCGCCGCGTACTGACCGGCGCCGGCGAGGTTCTCCAGTCCCGAATCCGCAGAAAGCACGGTCAGCATCTGCTGCGCGTAATCCTCCCAGTCAGTGGCAAGCCGCAGAATGCCGCCGATCGCCATACGCTCTCTTAGCAGCGCAACGAATTCGGGCTGCACGAGCCGGCGCTTGTGGTGGCGCTTCTTCGGCCAAGGGTCGGGGAAAAAAATGTAGGCCGCGGCAAGCGAGCCAGGCGTGATCTGATGCTCGAGCACTTCCTTGGCGTCAGCACTTATGACGCGCACGTTCTCGAGCTGTTCCGCTGCGCAGCGCCGCAACAGCCCGCCCACACCGGGTCGGTGCACCTCGATGCCAAGATAGTTGTTCTCCGGATGCGACGCGGCCATCGTTGCCAACGCGTCGCCATTGCCGAAGCCAATTTCAAGATGCACCGGTGCAGAGCGACCGAAGACTGCGCGCAAATCGATCGGTAGCTTGCCCGCATCGATTCCGTAGCGCGGCCACAGATCGACCAACGCGCGTCGCTGCGCATCAGTCATGCGCCCTTCGCGGCGCACGAAGCTGCGAATGCGCCGCGGCTGGGCGAGCTCGCTCAACGCGGAATCAGAAGAACGTGCCGCCCAACGGCGAGGACGGTGTGCCGTACTGCTTTCGCGGCATACGTCCGGCGAGATAGGCCTCTCGGCCAGCCTCGATGGCCTTCTTCATGGCCGAGGCCATGAGCACAGGGTTCTGCGCAGCCGCAATGGCGGTATTCATGAGCACGCCGTCGCAGCCAAGCTCCATGGCGATCGCGGCGTCTGAGGCGGTACCCACGCCGGCGTCAACGAGGATCGGCACCCTCGCCTCCTCGACGATGAAGCGGATATTGAAGGGATTGCGGATACCGAGACCCGAACCGATCGGCGCCGCGAGCGGCATCACCGCGACGCAGCCCATCTCGGCGAATCGCTTTGCCATGATCGGATCGTCTGTGGTGTATACCATCACCTTAAAGCCGTCCTTAATAAGAAT
Source organism: Acidithiobacillales bacterium SM1_46 (assembly GCA_001304215.1). GTDB lineage: Bacteria > Pseudomonadota > Gammaproteobacteria > Acidiferrobacterales > Sulfurifustaceae > SM1-46. Next base: position 6,290 of record LJVB01000062.1, read on the forward strand.
TTCGGCAGCCTTGAGCGTTTGCGGGACATCGGGGTAGAGCGTCTTCTCGTCACCCAGCACTTCGAGCTTCACCAGATCATGTCCATCAAGCAGTTCGCGTGCGAGCCGGCAAGTGCGAATCGCGTCGTCCGCGTTGTAGCAACCGGCGGTGTTGGGTAAATAGGTATAGCGCTTCGGCGGCAATACATCGAGCAGACTCGACTCGTGGGGATTCTGTCCAATATTGGTGCGCCGGATCGCCACGGTCACTATTTCCGCGCCGCTCGCCTCCACGGCGAGTCGAGTCTCTTCCATGTCGCGATATTTGCCCGTTCCCACCAGCAGGCGGGAGCGATAGCTCTTGCCTGCGATCACGAGCGGGTCGCTCGCTAGGGTATTCAGGGTTTTTGCGGGTACTGCCATACGCCACCTCCGAAAAGTCTCGGGAAAATCAGCGCGCCGCACTGTCAGCGGTCCGTCAAGCGTTGTCGCTTCCGCCGCCAATCGCGAATACCACTTCCACGCGATCCTGATCCTTCAACGTAAAGATACCGTGCTCGCTGCGCGGCACGATCTCGCCATTTACCTCGACCGCCACGCGCCGACCGGTCAATGTCATTTGTTCAAGCAAACCGGCTACCGTGGCCGGCGCGGCAAGCTCGCGCGATTCGCCGTTCACAACGATCTTGACTGCCATCGGGCGGGAGATTGCAACACCGGCAAACTTGCTAGAATGTGACGGTCATTGTACGCCCACGCCCGTGCGCCTGCCCAGCACGGGGTACATGGCAGGCACGTATCGTCTGAAGGAACTGGTCGACACATCACCTGGATCGGCTCATGCAACGCATCGCTTTCCTTCATATTCCGAAGACCGCCGGGGCGACATTGCGGTCGATCATCCAGCGCAACTATTCGCTCCGCGAGCTCTACCCCATGGACACGGAGCGGGCACGGACGGCGTTTCAACAGATGCCGGAAGAGACGAAAGACAGGATCAAAGTTGTCTACGGGCACTTCTGCATGGACGTAGCGAGCTGGCTACCCGGTGACCTGGTGTTCATTAGCATGCTGCGTGACCCCATAGAACGCACTATTTCATCCTACTATTACGAAAGGTACGTGCGCAAAACTGAACCCGCGGTCAGCTTGCCGTTGCGCGCCTTCATTCAACAGGGCGGTTACCTTCCAGGCGATAACTGGATGGTGAGGTGCTTCTCCGGTGCTTCCGAGAGTGTGCCCTTCGGCCGGTGCACACCCCAGATGCTCGAGGCCGCAAAGAGCGCCGCCGACAGATTCGCGCTCATCGGTCTTTCGGAGCGATTTGATGAGTCCTACGCCATGTTGTGCCAAATGTTCGGTTGGCGCGTACGTTATGCTTCGGCACGGAACATCAATCCGCACCGCACACCCCTGGGCGACAGTAGCCCCGAAGACATTGCCTGCATCGAGCAGCACAATCGATTTGACATCGCCTTCTACGACTACTGCGCGCGCCGACTCGAACAGCAACTTGCCGACACAAACATCGCTCCACAACTTCGCGAACTGAAGCGGCGGCGCGAGAGCACGTGGTGCCGTATGCTCGACGCGTACAGCCAGACCGCGATCGGGCGTTCGCGTCGGGTCGCGAAAACCCTATTTGGCATGAGGCAGTTCGGTTGAATTGCCGTTTGGGTTGATCGATGGCAAGGCCGGATCGATCTCGCTCGCGCTTCACCTTTGGAGAGACTAAAAGAAGGGTATTCTCAGCTAATTCTGCCCGCCGGGGGCGCGCGCCGCGATGTAACCGCGACCGACTTTCGGCACGTTACCTATTTCTTCACCCACTGACCGGAGGGAAGCCGGACGAATTGTCCCGGCGGCGTGCGCTCGATCGCCTTCTTGCCGGCCAAGGCCTCGACGGCCTCGACACTGGTGTTGTTGCGCCGGGCGATGCCCTGGTATTCAACCTTGCGTTTCTTGTTGATGTCGGCAACCAGGGACTGCACTTCGCCCGAGGCGTTTGCCACCACCACCCCTAGATAGCCGTTGGGCTGTTCGCCGACCAGTCCCTGCGACTTGGCCTGCTCCAGTGTGGCTGACCAGGCCGTCGCCGCCCAACCTACCCCCGCCAGCATACCCAGGCAGAACAACACCGCGCTGCGGCGACCGGTACGAATCGATGACGCAATTGGCATGACGGATGCTCCTCTCTTTAAAACAACCCGCTTTTCTTCTCGAACAGATCCTCGAGTTCCTTTTCGACCTTCACTCGGATCTCGTGCTCGATCTTCACGTTGAGGTTGATGGTGATGGGTTCCTTCGGCACTTCCACCTTCACCGTCGGTGTACAGGCGGCGAGCAAGTATGCCGCGGCGAGCGCCGCCAGGAATTGAACCAATGGATGTGTCGTCATTCCCCTGATACTCCCGGTCTTGTCTGGCCGCCAGCATAGCATCGACGCCGCAAGCCGTGCACGCGCAACCGGCAGCACTCAACGATTGCGCTTGGAGCGTTCCAGCACACGCTTCTCAATCTGTTCACTGATGTCGCCGGTCAGCCGCAGGCTACGCAGCAGAATGGGGATATTTTCAGTCAGATTGATGTTGAGGTTGATCGGCTGGCCGGCGTTCCAATCCGGATTCTGGCCCGCCATCGCAACGCGCAGAGCCAGATCTCCCGTCTCGGAGTAGTCCACATCCGCTTCGAGCTTGGCATAGTGATAGTTGCTGAGCACGTCCTGGACGAGCTTCACGCTCAGGTTCGACGCGGCCATCGCACTGGCGGCCTCATTCGGCGTGTAGCGCACCACGCCGCCTGGTGGCCGCGCGCGCAACTGACCGCCAGCGATCGTGATGCCGCGGCGTGTGACGGAGAACGGCAAGCGCCCGTCGAGCCTGCCGCTTGCTTCGACCCCGAGCTGGCGCTCCATCGCGACGATACGCGCGACATCGAGATTTTCGAGATCGATCGTGAAGTGGTTGGTTTCGCTCTTGCTGTCGTAGCGAACGCCGCGCGCCCGCAAGCGTCCGCCGAGGAGGGTTACGGTTGCATCGTCGATAGTAATCGGCGGCAGTGGTGTCAGTGGTCCCGACTCGATCTTCGCGGCAACCGCGACGTTCTCGATCGTTCCGATCGACGCAAACACCGGATCGATCGCCGGCGCCGATACGGTCAGCGCGACACCCGCGGTTGCGAACCGGCCGGTTGTCGGTTGATAGGTTACGCGCACGGCCTCGGGCAGCGTGGCCTTCAGCTCCGAAACATGGGCGTCGGGCGTCCACAGCTTCTCAAGCATGATCTCCACTCTTGGCGCGACCGTTAGCTTGATCTCCAATGGCGTAACGACCAGCTGACCCGATATCGCATGTGGCGCGCGCAGGACCGCGGGTTCCGTGCGGCGCGTGACTTCTTGATCAATCTTGTCACTCATCAAGGCAAGGATGGCCGGATCAATGCGCGCGGAAACTCGCAAGCTGTCCGCGATTCGCCAGTGAACGATGCTGTCACCGGATGCCAGCGTCGCGTCCAGGTGCAGGTTTCCATCCGAGAGCAACTTTCCCAGTCGGACTGCCGATAGGTCCACGGATACGGTGCCGTTGGACCTTGGGAGCTGCACTGCTTCGCTACCCTGCGCCGCCAGCACCGTCGGTCCCTTGCCGCTCCAGCGCGCCTGCAAGCGGCCGTCAAGTTGCGCGAGGGACTGGGGCAGAGCGAACCAAGGCGCAAGCATAGACAGCAGCGGTCTCAGCTGAACATCGACGGATCCCCGGGTCGCGACCGTCTGCGCATCGTGTGACACCAACGCGGCAGTCATGCGCACGACCGGCTGGGCAGGCGTGTCGGCTGTCAGCACGGATGCGTTGAGTTCACCCGCCGCCGACAAGTCGAGATGCAGCTCGAACAACTGCCGCTTCTCGTCGGCAAGACTCAGGCGCGTGACCAGGCGCGAGTCCTGCCGTTGCACCTGTCCATGCGCGTAACCGGTGAACGCAAGTGTGTCGCTGCTTCGCCAATCGACCTGCAGCCTCTCGACAACGACTTCCTGCCGCGGGAATGCCGACACCCAGCTCACCGGCAGCGGTACTACAGTCGCTCGCGACACCTCAGTGGTCGCGGCCGCAGGTGCTGGTACCAGGCGCAGCGTCGCGTCCGGAACCCGCACCCGAATGAGACGACCCTCGCGAAGCTCCGCGATGTCGTATTCGATCTCAACGTCGCGGGCGCGGAGGTTGAAGGCATATGTCGCGCGCGTTCCCGCGAACTCGACAGTGCGGATGAGCATCGTGCGCCGGCCTGGATATCCCAGCTCGATCCGAACATCCGTGAGTCCTTGCTCGGTCAGTGCCCGTTGCACGATGCCGGACAGCACCACCGGCAAGGCTGCGTAGGCGATCGCCGCGAGTAGCGCGACCGCACCAACAACAAGCAGAGCAAGGCGAGCGCGAGTCAAGAGTTGGCGTTCCCCGGTTGCAGCAATGGTCGCGGTGACGAGTTGACCACAGTCTACCGGTGAATTGCCGGGACCGTCAGGCCAGATACTCTTGCACACGCTGCCGCGCGAGCTTGCGACAACGCCTCGAACTGCCTCGACATCTGCTGCGGATACCCCACAGCCCGCGACTGAGCGCCGGACTCAATTTCAGTATTGCTTGGCGTGGACCAGGACTCACCTCAAGTAGAAGGGGGTGCGTCACCAATCCATTGCGCAGTGCAAGAAGGCTCTTGCGTGAAGTACCTCCGTCATTCCAAGGCGATGAGATAGTCCGCAAGATGCTTCGCGCCTACTCTTGTTATTCGTTTCACGCGAAGGTGCGCTAATTGTTGGGGCGTGATTCGTGTTTGCGTTTCCCCTCGTGCGGTCGAATCTCATTGATCGGCGCTATGCTTCCGACGATGTGGAGCAGACAATTAGGTCCGCCCTGGTCCCGCTTAGCCGTTGCCCGCCGTTGTCACCGCTGTGTTCGACATAATAGTCGTCTTCTCACTGTTGGGACTGTCAATTGCGGGTGCTTTCGTCCCGCCGTAGAATGAAAGCGCTGTGCGGGTGTAGTTCAATGGTAGAACGAGAGCTTCCCAAGCTTTAGACGTGGGTTCGATTCCCATCACCCGCTCCACCTTTCCCGGGAGTAGTCCATGAAGAAGACCCTCAAGATCATTGCGATTGCGTTCGGCTCCCTAGTCGTACTGCTGATCGTGGCGTTCGTCGTGCTCACCCTGTTGTTCGATCCAAACCAGTACAAGGGCACGATCATCGATGCCGTGAAGGCCCAGACCGGACGCGATCTCAAGATCGAGAAGCGCATCGGCTGGTCGATATTCCCACGACTCGCACTCGAGGCCGGCGGGCTCGAGCTGAGCAACGCCCCGGGATTTGGCAAGGAACCGTTTGTTCAAATTGATGCCGCCGGCGTGGCGCTGCAGCTCTGGCCGCTTCTCTCCGGAAAGGTCGCGGTCGACACCTTCTACCTACATGGGCTTAGGCTCAACCTCGCCAAGGACGCGAGCGGCCGCAACAACTGGGCGGACATGGCCAGCGCCTCCAAAACCGCACCAGCACCAGCACCGAAGGCCGGCAAGCAGGCCCTGCCGATCACGGGCATAAGTCTCGGCCGCATCGAGGTACGGAGCGCGAACATCGTCTGGCGCGATGCCGCGGCGGGCAGCACCCTGCAGGTACGCAACGCCGAGCTCACCACCGGGCGCTTCGCACCCAACGAACCCTTCGACCTGAAGGCCGCGCTCGAGCTGGTGCGCGATCGCGCGGCACCGATCAAGACCGGGATCGCGAGCCGCGTGACGCTCGCCGAAGATGCCCTCACGCTCGACAAGCTCGACTTAAGATTGGATGAACATCGTCTGAGTGGTCGCATCGACGTGAGCCATTTTGCACAGCCGTCACTGCGCTTCGAGCTGGCGTCGGACAAGCTCGACCTCGACAAACTGATGGCAACGACCTCGGGACCGGCACCGGCTTCGGGCAGCGCCGCGCCTGCTGGCGGGCAGCAGCCCGTGGAGATTCCGATCGCAACTTTGAGAAGTCTCGATGTGCAGGGAAGGCTGCGCATCGCGAGCCTAAAGGCCATGAACCTCAACGCTTCCGAAGTGCAATTGCCGATCATCGCCAAGAGCGGGCTGATCACGCTTGGTCCGAGTAGCGCCAAGCTCTACGGCGGAACCTACCAGGGCACCACCTCTCTCGATGCACGTGGCAAGGTGCTCGCGCTCAACATCAACGAGGCGGTAAGCGCCGTCAACCTCGCACCGCTGCTGAAGGACATGTACGGCATCAATGCCTTTCACGGCCGCGCCACTGCAAACGCCAGACTCACCGGGCGAGGCAATGACGCGACGGCTATCCGCTCCACACTGACCGGCGATGCCCTCTTCACCGTGCAGGACGGCACCATCAAGGGTGTCGACCTGAAGAAGATGGCCGATGCTGCCGAGAATGCCATCAAGGCGCTGCGCGGAAAAGGCAGCGGCGATCTCGGCGCGCTGATTCCGGCACCCGGTGACGAGACGCGCTTCACCCGCCTCGGCGGCACGGTACAGGTTACCAA
>LJVB01000063.1 GCA_001304215.1 Acidithiobacillales bacterium SM1_46
ACACGGAGCATCCCTCCGCCACCATGAACTGGCAGGCGCTGCCGTTCTCGACCGGCTTCAGCTTCACGCCCGCGATGCCGCCCTTTTCAAACTCGTAGGGCACGGTGTACTTCAGCAGGAATTCGCCCGAGCTTATCCCGAGGCGCTTCTTCAGGCGCAGGATGTCGTACGGTGTGAGCGAGATGTCGATATTGCTGCAGCACGCATTCCAGCAGGCGATGTTGCGGTGGCAGCGGAAATTGATGGTGGCGTTTCCCTCGATCAGGGCCGGCATGACCGGGCTCTTCGGAAACGGCACGTCAGCGGGATCGATCTTGATGTCAGACATGGAGGTACGCTCGGGACACAGCGGGGAATTTACGGGGGCAGAGTGTAACGCGAGGCAGGGGGCGGTGTCTCGTCCAACCGTATGAAAACACCGGGATTTAGGCCATTTTTCGGCCAAATTGGGCGATGTGGGAGCGGACTCCGGTCCGAGGGGACAATGCTTCCCGACAATCGACGTTAGCCGGCGAGGCCAGCGTAGACATTCTGCACATCGTCGTCGGCGTCGACTTCTTCCAGGAACGCCTCAACCTCGGCGCGTTCCGTTGCCCCGAGCGTCACGGGATTCTTGGCCCGGTAACCCAGGCTCGCCGACTGCACCAGGAAGCCTTGCGAAGGCAGTGCGCGCGACACAGCATCAAGTTCGGTCGGCTCCGTATAGAACAATGTGGTGTCGCCTTCAGCCGGTTCAAAATCACTCGCTCCGGCCTCAATCGCCGCCGCCTCCGGATCGGCGCCAGCGGATTGCGGTGTCGCCTCGATCATGCCGAGATGATCGAAGTCCCACGATACCGAACCCGACGCGCCGAGCTGCCCCTTGCGAAACAGGATGCGAATGTTGGTCACGGTACGATTCGGGTTGTCCGTCAGGCACTCGACGATCACCGGCACGCGGTGCGGCGCAAATCCTTCGTAGACGACCTTTTGGAAATTCGCGCCCTCGCTATCGAGCCCGGCGCCCTTCTTGATGGCGCGCTCGATGTTGTCCTTCGGCATGGAGGCCTTCTTGGCCTGATCGATCGCCATGCGCAGGCGCGAATTCATCTCCGGGTCCGCGCCCGAGCGCGCGGCAACCATGATTTCCCTCGCCAGCTTGGTGAAGATCTTGCCCTTCGCCGCCGCGGTCGTTTCCTTGATCTTGGTTTTCCACTGTGCACCCATGACTACTTCCTCTCTGTTTCCACTGTCTTTGTCACGGAAGTCTGTCCCATTTGACTTCCACGCGTCGGCGCATCAAACCGAAAAAGAATCCGCCGGTTCGTGCATAACCGGACTTCAGGTTGCCGGCGGCGTCGCGCGCTTCGATGCGAAAAATCGCCTGACCGGCCGAAGTGCCGAATTGCGAAAATGGACCGATGTTCACAAAACAATACCGACTACTGAGAATCCGAAGCCGTTGCTCGCCGGCCCACTGTTTTAGCCGGCGCTTGCCCCAAGCCACGTGTCCCAGGAAGACCGCGGCAAGTATCACGACGAAAGTGAAGAAATTCACGTTAGCCCTGTCGCCAGACTCAAGGAAGGTCGCGCGGTGCGTGTCCCCGGCGCCGGCGCGCGGGACACCGCCGGCGAATACTAGCGGAATCGGGGACTTGAACCCAAGCGGGCCGCAAGCCCGTTCGCGGCAGTCGTGGCGCCAGACAGGGAGAGGGAGGCGACCTCCGGGCCGTGGCATAGTGAGAACACATGATGGTGTTCAAGCACAAAGCGTCTGACAGGTCACCGGCCGGACACCGCTGGTTGCGGGTCATCGGAGCCCTGGCGCTGACACCGGTTATCGTGGTGTCAGGCCTGCTGGTCTACCTTTTCGCGCGCGCCATGCCGGATCCCGTTCCGGGGTACGCGGCGCGCAAGGGAACGCTGGTGAGCGTCGAGGAACTGAAACGCACCTTGACCGGCGAGACTCTCATCACCGAACTGCGGCTTGTGTCGTCGAGCGGCCTCACGGTTGAGATCGGCGTGCGCATGCCGCGTGAGGTAAAAACCCCGCTTCCGCTCGTGATGCTGGCGGCCGGCCTGCGCACCGGGCATCGCGCTATCTACGTGACCGAGACGTGGCAACAGCTCGTGGTCGTCGCACTTTCATATCCATTCCCGGGCGACCCGCGCGCGAAGGGCCTGTCGGCCTATGCGGCGTGGCTACCCAATGCGCAGACGGCAGTGCTCGATACTGCACCGGCCGTCATGCTCGCGATGGATTATCTCGCCCGGCAATCATATGTCGACATGAAACGAGTGGAGCTCGTGGGTGGCAGTCTTGGCGCGTTTCTTGTGAGCGTGCCGGCCGCACTCGATCAACGTTTTCGCCGCGTGTGGCTGGTACACGGCGCGGGCGATCCGCGCGCTGTCTTTGATCATCTGCTCGGGCGCTACATCGGCTTCGGTCCGTTGCGCGGGCTCGCCGCGCGAGGGCTGGCGAGCATTCTCGCGACCGATCACTTGCGCCCGGAGAAGTGGGTCGGGCGCATCGCGCCGCGCCCGATCATCGTGGTGAACGCGCGCGACGATGAATCGATCGCGCCGGCAGCCGTCGCCGCCCTGCATCAAGCCGTGCCCAAAGGGACCGAAATTATCTGGATGGAAGGTCCGCATGTGCGCACCGGGCGCATCACGGTGCTGGAGGAACTGATCGTGCTGATTGTCGAGCGCGTGCTCAACGATCCCCCGCCCGTGCCTACGAACAAATAGTTGGCCTGGAGGAAGGCGAGGGCAGGGATACTATTTGTCGTCGTCGCGCGGACCAACCCAGAAGTGCGGATTGTGGGCTACTTCCCACAGATGGCCATCCGGGTCCTCGAAATAGCCGCTGTACCCGCCCCAAAATACCTTCTGCGGCTTCTTTACGAGCGCCGCACCAGCCCTCAGCGCCTGCGCCATCACGGCATCCACCTCGGCCTCGGACTCGACGTTGTGCGCAAGCGTGAAACCCTTGAACCCGCGACCTTCGGCCGGCACCGTCGCATCCTCCGCCAGCGCCTCACGCCCGTACAGCCCGAGCCAGGTGCCGTTCAGCGTGAAGAACGCCACCTCCGGCGGCGACTCCATCCGCGGAAACCCCAGCCCCTTCTCATAAAACTCCACCGCCGCCGCGAGATCGCGAACGCCGAGGGTAATCATGCTGATGCGGGGCTTCATTGGAAACTTTTCAGTGGGAACCGAGCAATTTGATATCGCACTCGGGCAAAAAAGAAAAGGCCGCGTATCTCTCGATACCCGGCCCCAACTGCAGCCAACTTATCCGGCGTTCTTGTTGAGTGCGCCGCCGTCTACTTACTCGTTCACTAGCGTCCGTGGGCGACCGGACGAAGTGGGCGGCGGATGCGTGTCCGATTCAATTGGCCCAGCGGTAGCCCTCAACGTGTCGATAAAAGCCGTTCGAAAACGGCACCGGCAGCCCGATAACCTGCAACCGCCGGGAGGCTTCATCTGGATCGATCTCGCGGTCGAGCACGGATCGGAAGGTGCGGGCGACGGCAACCATGTCCTGGCTGTGCGGCGAGATACGGAAATCCGTTACCCCTTGCGCGACCATCGCCACCAGTGCGTGTGCGAGGTTGAGGCAAGTGTGGGACAGCACCTGGATGCCATTGACCGTGAGAAACGATTTGGCGTCGAGTGTCTCGAGGTCGAGACCGTCGGCGTCGTTCTCGCACACGAACTGGCAGGTGTCCTTGACTCGCCCGTGCGCGCGGGCGTGGTAGCAGCGGGCCGACAGGGCGAGCGGCGCCCGCCCGTAGACCTGCACCTCGAGCCCGACGCCAAGCGAGCGGGCGCTGGCGCCGAGGATCGCGATCGCATCGGCGGGAATCTCGGACGGCAGCGTGACATGGATCGCGCCCTTGCCAGCCAGAAACGCGAGCGTGTCCTCGTTGTAGACGTTGAGATAGGGGCCGATGGCGTGCGGTCGTCCCGCGAGGCGGTTGAGCGCCGAGGCGTCGTTCGCCTCGACGATTACATCGCGCCGGTCGCAGGCCAGTTCGACCTCCCGTTGGTCGCGCTGGATTGTGATCTCGGCCAGCGTCGAGAGCCGGACTTGTATTCCGGACCGTTGCAGCCGCTCGATCACCTCGTCCAGGAACGGCGCGAAGAACGGCATGCGTTTGGAACAGATGACCTCGCCCAGATACACGGTGTCGACCGGCGCCTCGTCGGCGATGCGAAAGTAGAAATCGCGCTTCCGTTCCGCCGGCCAGTGGAACAGGATCGGTCCGAGGCTGAGCGCGGGCGACTGAGCGGGACGGTTCATCGCTAGCGCCACCGCTTGCCACCGAAGGCGCCCGGTGTCTCGCGATGCCCTTCGGTGAGCGCGAGCAGTCCGGCCAATTCCGGCTTGGCGCCGGCCGCGCAGGCGTCCACCGCTGCACGAAACGCCGCCACCACCGACTGAACGTAGGCGCGCGAGCGCTGCCGGCCCTCGATCTTGAGCGCCGTCACCCCGGCGCGCACGAGTTCGGGCAGCAGCGCCGAAAGATTGAGACTGCGCGGTTCCTCGAAAGCGTAGTACGGCTCCTCGTGGCCGGCGGCGCGATACCGGCCCTTGCAAATGGTCGGATAGCCGGCCTGCTCGCCGCCGGAAAAGCGGTCGAGCGTGAACTCGCCGAGGCGCATCGTGAGATTGCGCGCTGCGTCCTCTTCGTAGTGGACGTGGCAGGCGGGCGAACAAACACCGTCGGTGTTCGTCGAAACGCCGGTCACGTAATTCGTCAGGCTGCAGCGGCCCTCGGCCATCATCCCGATGTTTCCGAACACGAAGGCCTCGATCTCGCACGGGATCGCCGCGTGTACCGCGGCGATCTCCGCCACCGTAAGGATGCGCGGCAGCACCACGCGCTTCACGCCAAACTCGCGGCAGTAGAACTGGATTGCCTCCGGCGAGGAGGCACCGGCCTGGACCGAGAGGTGCAGGCGCTGGTCGGGGTAGGCGCGGCTGATGTAGCTCATCACCCCGATGTCGGCAGCGATTATCGCGTCGACCCCGAGCCGCACGCCGTCGTCCACGGCACGTTTCCACAGATCCGTCTGGCCGGCGGGCGGAAAGGTGTTAGCCGCGAGCAGCACCTTCGCGCCGCGCGCGTGGGCGTAGGCCACACCCTGCGCAAGCTCCTCGACGGTGAAATTGAGGCCCGGAAAGTTGCGCGCGTTGGTGGCGTTCTGGAAGCCGCAATAGACGGCATCGGCCCCGGCGTCGACCGCGGTGCGAAGCGCCCCGGGTGTGCCAGCCGGACAGACGAGTTCCGGGGTGGTCACGGCGTGCCGGCTTCCCGTTGCGCACGCCGCAGCCGCCGCAGGAACGTGAGGATGACGCGGCCGGGCGCACCGACCATCGAGGCCGCATCATCGGCCACGCTGCCGTCGAGGTCATCGAGAGTGTTTCGCAGACACACGACGGCCTCGGTGTCGCCGGTCACCTGCAGGTCGCGCGTGAAGAACAGCGCATCTCCGTCGAGCCGCCCGTCGATCATGTCGAGCAGCGTGAGCGCTGAGCCGGCAATTCGTGCGTCGTGGGGGACGGGATTCGCCCGACGCACCGCGCGCAGGACCGGACGCTCGGGATCGGGAATGAGCAGCAGCGCGAGCGGCAAGTTGAGCGGATCGATCAGGAAACGGGTGTGGCGGTGCGGTCCGAGGCGATGAAATAGCCCGGGGCGCCGGCGCAGGATGTGGCGGACAGCCCGTGCGAGCAGGAGCTGGAGCGGAAGCAGTGGCGGGGCCGGCAGGAAGCGCGGCCATGGTGGCGCGCGCATTGCGCGCGGTGGAGCAGGATGAATGGAGGCGCGGTCAGCCATGGTTATGGCGGCCGATTATCTGCGCAGTTTCCGCCGGCCGAATTGATTTTGATCAACCGCAAAGAAAAAGGCCGGGCACCTTTCGGTACCCGGCCCCAATAACTACTAACTGACTAGCTCAGTTTAGTGAGCAGCAGCCTTGAACAGCTTCGACTTGTCGACCAAGTCCACGTGGGCACGCTTGAAGCAGTTCCACTTGTGGGTGGTCTTGTCGTACACCGAGTTCACGAAGCAGTGCCAGTTCTTCTCGTCGACAAAGTTCTTGTCGGTGCGATAGTAGAAGCCGGGGTAACGGCTCTCTTCGCGGAACTGAATGTGCTTCATGTGCGCTTCGGCCGTGAGGATGCGATGGTAGTTCTCCCAGGCACGCAGCAGCTCGTGCAGGTCCTTGGCGCGCATCTTCTGGGCGTCTTCCTTGAGGTACTCCAGCTTCTCTTCCGCCACCTTCAGCATCGTCGCGTTGGTGTTGTAGTAGGTCGCCACACCGGCCACATACTCGTCCATGATCTTCTGCAGACGGAACTGCAGCATCTTGGGCGTGATGTAGTGCGGGTTGATGTCGATCGCCGTGGTGTAGTCCTTGTGCTGCAGGTAGTTGCGGACCGGCTTCCAGATCAGTTCAGCGATCTGCTCCGGGGTTTCCTCGAACTCAACCTTGAGGTCCTTGTTGTCCACGCAGTACTGGACCATCGATTTGGCGCAGATACGGCCTTCGGCGTGCGAACCGGACGAGAACTTGTGGCCCGAGGCGCCCACGCCGTCACCGGCGGTGAAGAGACCCTTGACCGTGGTCATCGAACGGTAGCCCCAGTTCCAGCCCTTCGGCAGGTGCGCCGGGATCTTGCTGGCGTCCGGATGATCTTCGGTGGTCGGGGCGCCGAGGTCGGTGGGACCCGAGACCCAGATTCCGCAGCAGCCGGAGTGCGAGCCGAGCAGGTACGGCTCGGTCGGCATCAGCTCGGAGTTCTTCTTCTCCGGCTCGACGTTCTCGCCGACCCAGATACCGCACTGGCCAACGCACATGTCGAGGAAGTCTTCCCAGGCTTCCGCCTCGAGATGCTTCACTTCGCGGGGGGAGAGGGTCTCCTTCAGCTTGGCGAGCGCCGACACGGTGTCCATGTAAATCGGACCGCGGCCTTCCTTCATCTCCTTCAGCATCAGGTGGTTGCGCAGGCATGACGCCGGCACGGCCGCCTGGCCGTACGGAGGATAGTCGTTGAGCAGTTCCTTGTTCTTGACCATGTAGACTTCGCCGGTCGCGTTGGTCGCCTGGGCCTTGAACAGCAGGAACCACGCACCGACCGGGCCGTAGCCGTCCTTGAAGCGGGCGGGCACGAAGCGGTTTTCCATCATCGTCAGCTCGGCGCCGGCCTCGGCAGCCATGGCGTAGGTCGAGCCGGCGTTCCATACCGGGTACCAGGCGCGGCCCGTGCCTTCACCGACGGAGCGGGGACGGAACAGGTTCACGCAGCCACCGGCAGCAAGCAGGATGGCCTTGGCCTTGTAGATGACGATCTTGTTTTCGCGGGCCGAGAAACCGGCAGCACCGGCGATGCGGTTCTTGTCGTTCTTGTCGTTGATCAGATGAACGATGAAGATACGCTCGGCGATGCGCTCGGTACCGAGTGCTTTCTTGGCGGCTTCGGCGACAATCCACTTGTAGGACTCGCCGTTGATCATGATCTGCCACTTGCCCGAACGGACCGGCTTGCCGCCGTCCTTCAGGGCCGGCAGGCCCTTCGAGCCGTCGTGACGCTCGCCGTTCTCGTCGGTCTTCCAGATCGGCAGACCCCACTCCTCGAACAGATGCACCGAGTCGTCGACGCAACGGCCGAGATCATAGGCCAGGTCGTCGCGAGTGATGCCCATCAGGTCGTTGCTGACCATGCGGGCATAGTCCGCCGGATCCTGCTCGGAGCCGATGTAGGTGTTGATCGCCGACAGACCCTGCGCGACGGCGCCAGAGCGGTCCATCGCGGCCTTGTCCACCAGCTTGATCTTGAGGTCGATGCCCTTCTCGGCCTTGGCAGCGTCCGCCCAGCGCATGATCTCGTATCCGGCGCCGCAGCAAGCCATGCCACCACCGATCAGGAGGATGTCGACCTCTTCCTGAACGATTTCCGGTTTTTCAAATGTACCAGCCATTGTTTATTACCTCGTTAAGTAAATGTTCGGCGATCGCGCTTACTTCTTGCGGATCAGTTCGGCCGGGTTGCCGGCGCGATAGCCCTTGGTGATGCCGCCGCCATCGGTGCCCGTGAAGAAGCCGGACTTGGCGATGTCGCCAAGCTTGGCCGCGGGCTTGCCGTCGTACGGCTTGATCGAGCCTTCCGCCGTGGTACGGATCGGGAACTTGAAGCGCTTCATGGTGCCGTTGCGGAACTTGATGGTCCACATGATGGAGTCGGTACCGCGCAGCGGCTGCACGGAACCCCCGAGCGGCACGATGTCGGCGTAGTGACGGGCCTCAATCGCCTGCTGCGGGCAGATCTTCACGCAGCTGTAGCACTCCCAGCACTGCTCCGGTTCCTGGTTGAATGCCTTCATGGCGTGGCCGGTCTCGGAGCCGTCTTTGTCGAGCTTCATCAGGTCGTGCGGGCAGATGTACATGCAGGCGGTCTTGTCCTGGCCCTTACATCCGTCGCACTTATCGGTACGTACAAAAGTTGGCATTGTTGCCTCCGTCTTGGTTTAACTGCGAATTGGTTACTTCAAACTTCAGACATCCTAGTTACGAAAAATTTTGCGCGGGTCGGTCATCCCGCCCGCGCAAAAAACCTTGCTTACTTCGCCGAGTGGCCTTTCATTTCCACTTTGACGTTCTGCTCGGCGGAAAGGCCGGCGTAATACTTCTGCAGCACCTTGGCCACTTCCGGGCGGCTGAACTCGACCGGCAGATCCTTGCCTTCGGAGAGCATGGCGCGGACCTTGGTGCCGGACAGCAGGATGCGATCATCCTTGGTGTGCGGGCAGGTGCGCTGCGAGGCCATGCCACCGCACTTCTTGCACCAGAAAGTCCAGTCGATATTCATGTTCTTGGTTTCGAGCGCGTCCTTCGGAATTTCGTCGAAGATCTTTTGAGCGTCGAACGGACCATAATATTCGCCCACGCCGGCGTGATCGCGGCCGACGATCAGGTGTGAGCAACCATAGTTCTGGCGGAACAGGGCGTGCAGCAGCGCTTCACGCGGACCGGCATAACGCATGTCGAGCGGGTAGCCGGCCTGAATCACGGTGTTGGGGGCAAAGTAGTTGTTGACCAGGGTGGCGATCGCCTCGGAGCGCACTTCGGCCGGGATGTCGCCCGGCTTCAGGGCGCCAAGCAGTGAGTGGACCAGCACGCCGTCCATGGTCTCGATGGCGATCTTGGCCAGGTACTCGTGCGAGCGGTGCATCGGGTTGCGGGTCTGGAAGGCGGCGACCTTGGACCAGCCCAGCTTCATGAACTTGGCGCGCGTCTCGGCCGGGGTCATGAACTGGTCGCCGTACTCCTTCTTGAAGTCGCCGACCGACAGCACCTTCACGGGGCCGGCCAGGTTGTGATTGCCCTGAGCCATGACCATCTTGACGCCCGGGTGCTCCATGTCGGTGGTCTTGTAGACCATCATGCACTCGTGGGCCTTGTCGATGGTGTACTTGTCGGACACCTTCATGGTGCCCATGATCTCGCCGGTTTCGCCATCGACCAGGGCGATGTCGCTGCCTTCCTTAATGGAGTCGTCGTCCGTCGACAGGGTGATGGGGATGGGCCAGAACAGGCCGTTGGCCATCTTCATGCCGTCACATACGCCCTGCCAGTCGGCCTTGGTCATGAAGCCGGTGAGCGGGGTGAAGCCGCCAATGCCCATCATGATGAGGTCGCCGGTTTCGCGCGATGACATCTTCAGCTTCGGAAGCGACTTGGCGCGTTCCAGTTCGGCCTTGAGAGCAGCACCCTCGAGCAGTAAGGGCTTCAGTTCGCCGCCACCATGTGGATTGACCAGTTTGGACATAAGACTCCGATCCCCTTTGAGCAGTTGAAAAATTCGGTATATATGATGCGGACCCGGCGGGCCGCGAAACTCTAAGACTTCGATCCCACCAAAACTAATTAGTATTACTAAGGGCGCACATTAGCGGCCTTTATTTAGTGCGTCGTGAAGACCCTTCGGTACACTAGGACTTCAGGCGCAGCGTCGAAGACTCGGCGCTGATCCGGTGGCAACCGGGGTCGCCATTCTAGGCGCAACGCGCTTTTAGAGAAAGCGCAAACGCAGGACAGTTGGATTGATGACCATTACAGTCAGGTTTTTTGCCAGTATCCGCGAGCGCCTAGGCAAGAGCGAAGACCATGTCGCTTTTCAGGGTATCGGCACGGCGGCCGACGTCTGGCAGCGTAGCGCCGGAATTCCCGCGCCTGCCAATACGCTGGTGGCGATCAACCAGGAATACGCCAGTCTCGATTCGCCGGTACGCGATGGGGATGAAGTCGCGTTCTTTCCGCCGGTGACCGGCGGTTCGGTTGCGCCGGTCGATCCGAGGGCGCGGAGCTGATCATGAGCGTTCGTCTGGCCGGCGAGGCATTCGATCCGTGGGGCGAAATTCAGTCATTCCAGTCGGGACACCCCAAGCTGGCTGGCAAGTTCGGGGCGACCGCTGTGTTTGTCGGCACCATGCGGGATTTCAATGAGGGCGCGGCGGTTGAGGCGATGGTGCTCGAGCACTACGAGTCGATGACGCGGCGCGAGATCGAGAAGATCTGTGCGCAGGCTGTCAGCCGCTGGGAGATTCTCGACGTGCTGGTGGTCCATCGCCACGGACCGCTCGCGCCGAACGACCCGATCGTGCTGGTCGCCGTGTGGTCGGCACACCGCGACGCAGCATTTGCCGCCTGCCGTTTCGTGATCGATGAGCTGAAGACCCGGGCGCCATTCTGGAAGCAGGAGCAGACTGGCGCCGGTCAGCGCTGGGTCGCGCCGGAGTAGCGCGCAAGCGCTTTGCCTACTTCTTGGTGTCGCTGGCGGCGCTCTTCGCGGTGGCGCTACGTTTCAGTTCGCGGTAGCGCGCCAGCTCTTCATCCGATTGCTTGCGGATATTCTCCTGCTCGGCGCGTTTGGTCGCGATTTCCGACTGACGGTTCGCGATCTGGTGCTTGGTCTGCTCAAGATGTTTTTTGGTCTGGTCCGCTATCGGTTTGCCACCCTTCTGGTCATCCTCGGCCTGCTTCTCCAGACGCTTTAGCACGCCAGTTAGTGACTTCAGTGTGCCCTCGGTGGCCTTGATCTGGGATTCGAGCTGCGCCAGCTTGCGATCGCGCACGAACAGGATGTCGTTTTCATGTGGGTAGGTGGCCAGCAGCAGGTCATCCTTCTTCTTCCGTTCCTCTTCAGACAGCTTCTTGCGCTCGTCCTCGGCACGGCGCGCTTCGCGATCTTTCAGCTCCGCAGCAGTTGGGGGTGCGGCAATCTCCTTTTGTTTGATGCCTTGCTCGGACATCACCTCAATCTTCGACTGCGCACACTCGTCAGCGGCGGTGTCGCCGTAGTGCCACATGCCAGCGGCATCCTGACACTTTTTGATCTTGCCACCTTGTGCGGCAAATGCCGCCGATGCCGTGGCAACGGCGATGAGCAAACAGAATGCAGAAAACGCCCGGGAGAACTTCATGACTGATTCCTCTCAAAAGATTCTCCCAAGTTAGGAGCCGCATCCCAGCCTGTCAACCGCGCACCGCCAAACGGCGGCTGGGTTAAGACCCTGTGCCATAATGCGGCCGCTTCAGCGGGGAAAGGAAGGCCGGGTGGATTGGCTCGAGCAAACGGTGTTGTTCTTCATTTCGCTTGCAGCGAACGTGTTTTCGGCTTTTGCGGGAGGGGGCGCCGGTTTGCTGCAGTTTCCGGCCCTGATTTTTCTCGGGCTGCCGTTCGGCGTGGCGCTGGCAACCCACAAGGTGGCGAGTGTCGCGCTCGGTGTCGGCGCCACGGCGCGACACTGGCGCGAAAGGTCGCTCGAATGGCGGTTCGCGCTATTTGTCCTTGTCGCTGGCGTTCCCGGTGTTCTACTGGGCGCCACCTTCATTCTCGATGTTCCCGATCAGCTGGCCCGCGTCGCGCTTGGCGCGCTGACCACGGGGCTCGGGATCTACTCGTACTTCAACCGGCAACTCGGCCTTGAATATGTGCCCCTTCACCGCACGCCTGCCGGTTACGTTATCGGGGCCGTCGGGCTGTTTCTGATTGGCGTGCTCAACGGTTCGCTCACTTCCGGCACCGGGCTCTTCTGCACGATCTGGCTGGTGCGCTGGTTTGGTCTCGATTACCGGCGCGCCGTAGCCTATACGCTCGTACTCGTTGGGCTCTTCTGGAATGGGGCGGGCGCGGTGACGCTTGGGTTGCTTGGCGAGATCCGGTGGTCCTGGCTTCCGGCTCTGCTCGCGGGCTCATTGCTGGGCGGCTACATCGGTGCCCACTGGTCGATCGTGAAGGGCAATCGCTGGATCAAACGCGCATTCGAGATCGTGACCATCCTGGTCGGCCTCAAGCTGATCTTCTGAGTTTGCCGGGGCGGGCGCCCGGTCCTATGATTGGCGAGTCTCACAATCGTTCGGCACAAGATAGTGGTAGCCAGGGAAATTCAGGAATGAAGCTAAGCCAGTTGCTTTCTCGCCGCCGCCGCCGCCGCATGCTGGATGAGTTGCGGGCGTTTACGAATGTGGTGGGTAGCGCGACACAGATCTCCGCCTCCCTGTCCGGTTCCGGGCACTGGCTCGTGCATGGGCAGGTTATCGGCGATGGCGATTTCGACGGCATCGTGGTGCTCGCCGCGGGCGCGCAGTGGCGCGGGAATCTGCGCGCTCACAGCATTGTGGTTCATGGCGAACTGAGCGGTGATGTAGTGGCGCGCGGCAAGGTGGAGCTCGGCCCTACCGGGCAGGTGAATGG
>LJVB01000064.1 GCA_001304215.1 Acidithiobacillales bacterium SM1_46
AGCGAAACCATCAGCTGGCAGTACGGTGCGTATGCGCCCGACTGCGCTGGTTGCCACGCCGGGCGTTTCAAGCAGGATGCGCACAAGAAGACCGAGAGCCCGACCACGATCTTCTACACCGTTGCCGAACTGAAGAACTGCGCCGGCGCCTGCCACCTCTATACGAACAACACGTTCACGACGATCAAGACCACTCGCAACAGCAAGCATCGCTCGACGGATGGCGGGTTCTAGCCATGAAGACGCGTCTCTCAGGCTTACTGGCGGGACTGCTGTGCGTGCTGGAACCTGTCGTCAGCGCACAACTGCTGGATGACATTGAGGTCCGTACCGAGCGCGGGGTTGCGGAAATGCGGCTACAGTTCAGCGCGCCGGTGCGCTACATCAAGCATTTCCCGGCCGACCAGGGAGAACTCCTGAAAATCTACCTTCAGGTGTTGCAGCTCGATCCCTCGGAGGAGCGGGCTGCGCATGAATACAAGCATGCACAAACCGTCTCACCCGTGCCGCCATTTCGCGTCATCTATACCACGGCACGAAACTGCTTCGCGGTTCCCGACCCACTCTGTCTCGACATACAGTTCAGCGCGCCGGTGACCTACCGCGTGCGCCAAGGTGAGGACGGGCGCAGCATCATACTTACGTTGCTACCTACTGCGGAAACCGAAAAGCCAAAACCGCCGGCGGTATCGCGCTGATTTATTCCTGCTTATCGAACACTCCACGACTAATTTGAGCTTCTGCATCATGTGGTTGCGTGTCCTTTTCCTCTCGCTTGCGCTCGGCATCGCATCCTTTGCGCGCGCCGAGACACCGCCCGCTGCGGCGGACGCACTGCCGCGCTTCGCGGTGACGCTGTTCAGTTCTTTCGATCCGATCCCCGATGAGCGCGTGCCCGCCGACCTCCCGAATGCCTATCGCGCGCAAGCGACCGTCTTCGGCAAGAACGTGTACTACCTGCGCGTCGGATTCTATCCGGGAGTCGCGGAAGCAAGCGAGGCGCGCAAGACTTTCGCGGCACGCTATCCGGGCGCGTTTGTGAGCGAGATTTCTGGTGACGAGTATTCTGCCGCGCGCCGTGGCCGGGAGGCGGCGGTTACCCGGGCCGCTGCCCTGCGCGCAACGCCCTCGCCAGGAATGGCGCTCGTCATTCTCTTCCGCGGAGAGCGCGAACCGGTCTCGGCGACTGTGCCAGTGAGCATCAACGGAAAGCGCGTAGGCCAACTCGACCTCCAGGGATTCGTGATCCAGTCGGTCGCACCGGGCACGGTCATGCTGAATACGGGTGACCAGATTCGCACCTCGCTCGCCATCGAGGTGGCAGCCAACCAAAGCTACTTCATCTGGGTGGAGGCCGTGCCCGGCTCGCAGCCGGTGCGAACGGAGATGCGCCTGGTGAGCGAAGCTGCAGGCCGCCGCGCCCTGCGGCAGGGCGCGGCCGAAGAGTTGCTTGCCACGACGCCGGCAGCTGCAGCACCGGCGGCCAGCCGGGAAGAAATCTACAGCATCACGCTCGCCTCCGACCCGGCCCGCACGCCACCGCCGGCGGGTCCTCTGCCAAAGACTCTTGCCGACAAACAGCTCTACGCGCTCGCGTCCGAGCAAAACGGCAAGACCGCAAATACGCTAAACCTCGGGTTCTTCCCGAGTCTTTCGGCCGCCACGGAAGCAAGACGATTGTTGCTGCCGGAATATCCCAAGGCGAGCATTCGTGCTGTCACACCATCGGAACGCGAAGCATCTGCAGCCAGTCTCATCAAGGCACCCGAGCGCATCGCAGTTGCGCCGGCGGCCGCTGCCGGGGCGGCGGCTGGAGCGACCGATATCGCAGCGGCGGCTGCACCGTCTTCCGGACCCCCGTCCACCGTTTCCCCCGAAAGGCCGCTGCCGGCACCTGTGGTCGCGGTCGCCGGCACGCCGGCCGTCGAGGCGGAAGCGACGAGCCTGCTCGATCGAGCCCGCGATGCGCTGACCCGCGGCGACAATATCGTTGCTATTCAGTTGCTCGACCAGATCCTGCGCCTACCGCCAAATCGCCAGTCGCAGGAGGCACAGGAACTAATCGGCGTTGCGCACGAACGTCTGGGAGAGAAAACCAGGGCCAAGCGCGAGTACGAACTCTATCTCAAGCTCTATGCGACCGGGCCGGGACCCGACCGCGTTCGCCAGCGGCTCGCGAACCTCGATGCCCCTGCCGAAACACCCGACCTGAAGACTGCGAGCCGGCGCAATCGCGATATCACCACGGCATATGGAAGCTGGTCACAGTATTATTACAACGGCGCCACCAAGACCGACACGACAACCCAGGTTGGTCCGATTCAGAACCAGTCCAGCTTCACCGCTACGGACCAGAACTCATTGATCTCGAGCATCGACCTGAACGGCCGCATGCGTCGCGGTGACTACGATAACCGTGTGGTGCTTCGCGACACCTACTCCCTGAATTTCCTGAAGAACGGCGATGACACCAACCGTCTGTACTCGGCCTACTACGAGCTACGCAACTCGGCATACGAGTATGGTGCGCGCCTCGGGCGCCAGCCCGGCAACGCCGGCGGCGTACTTAGCCGCTTCGACGGGCTCTCGGCAGGATATAACTTCCTGCCCAAGTGGCGCGCAAACATCGTGGCGGGAACACCGGCTGACTACAATCCCATCAACTCCGATCGTGTCTTCTGGGGAACGAGCCTGAACATCGGTACCTTCGCCGAGCACTGGAACGGCAGCGTCTACTACATACACCAAACCATCGATGGAATTACCGATCGCGAGGCGGTCGGCGCGGAGTTGCGCTATTTCGATCCAAAGCGCTCACTCATGGCACTGACCGACTACGACCTCTACTTCGCCACACTTAACATCTTCATGCTGCAGGGTACCTGGCAATTCACCGATGCAACCAACGCGAATTTGCTGCTCGATCATCGCATGGCGCCGCCCTTGCAGATCTCGAACGCCCTGATCGGAGAGACGGACACGTCCATCAAGTCCCAGCTGCAAACCAAGTCCGAGGAGCAGCTGAAACAGCAGGCCGAGGACCGTACGCCCAAGTCGGATCTTGCCATGGTCGGACTGACGCACAACTTCACCAAGAAGTGGCAACTCGGAGGTGACGTCAAGCTCTACAAGATCTCGGCGACGCCGGCCAGCGGCGCGCTGCCCGCCAATCCGGGCACCGGCAACGTCTTGATCTATACGGTCCAGGGAATCGGCACGGGCGTCATGACGGGCCGCGACATCTCGGTGCTGAGCTTCAGCTATCTCGACAGCAAGTCCTATACCGGGAAATCGGTTTCGTTCAGCAATCGCCTGCTAATCAAGGGTAATTGGACGACAGACCTGGGACTGCGCTACTACGTGCAGGAAGAGGAGTTGCGCGACATGACCATATGGGGGCCGACGCTTCGCGTGAGTTACCGGTGGGGCGAGCGGACGACCCTGGAGGCGGAATACGGTCTCGAGAAGACAAACATCACCAGCGCAACCGATACGCAGGACCTGACGCGCAACTACTTTTCGCTCGGATATCGCCTCGACTTCTGATCCCGGTCCGCCATGCGGATAGCGAACGGTATGCGCACCGGCGCGGCACCGAGCCCCCGCACTACCCGCCCACCGTTAGGTGATTACCGTCTGTCCGGGCGCGCACTAGTAGACTCCTCGTATTTTTGCCAGGCGCAGCAGCTTCTGCTTCAATGAATCCGGTCAACACCGCGTACGGGGGTTTGCCCATGGGATCCGGTTCCCCTATTAGCCGCCGTGGCTTCGTCCGGCTGTGCGCCTCGGCGCTCGGCATGATCGGCGCGAATCCCGCCCTCCTCGCCCAGCCCGACGCACGCCTGCACCGTTACCAGCGGGTCCGGCTGGTGGATGCGAGCGATCACCCGATCAACGTAAAGACGCTCGAGGTTGGCGAGAACTATGTCTTCAATTATCCGTTTGTCACCACGCCCTGTTTTCTGCTGAACCTCGGGCATGCGACGACTCCTGCCGACCTAACAACTGAAATCGGCGAGACTTACCGATGGCCGGGTGGCATTGGTCCCGCGCGATCGGTGGTAGCATTCTCGGCGATCTGCGCGCACAAGATGTCATACCCGGCCAAGGCCATAAGCTTTATCAACTATCGCCACGAGCGCGTGAACTTCCGCAACAGCGCCGAGCAGCCTGTGGAACGGGCTCAGGTGATCTACTGCTGTTCGGAGAAGAGTGTCTACGATCCGGCGCAGGGAGCACGGGTGCTGGGCGGCCCGGCGAAACAGCCGCTTGCTGCGATCGTACTCGAGGAGGACAAGCGCGACGGCGCGCTCTATGCCGTCGGCACTTATGGCGGCGAGCTGTTCGAGCGGTTCTTCCATGAATTCGGCTTCCGGCTCGCGCTCGATCACGGCACCCGCGACATTCGCGCCGCCGTCACCGGCACGACTACCGTCATGCCACTTGCCGAATACTCCGGACAGCAGATGCGTTGCTAAAGCCCGCGCCGCCTATGGCTCGCGCGTTGGCCCCAGCAGCACTGCTAGCTCCTTATAGCCGGCGGTCTCCGCGATCATTCGGGACGTTCGGCCGGCGCGATCGCGAGAGTCACGCCGTGCGCCGTGAGCGAGCAAAACCCGGGCTATCTCAAGTTCATTCTGTGCGGCGGCGTGATGCAGTGCCGTCTGGCCGTTTTCGTCAGCGACATTGACCTCGACTCGTTGATTCGCCGCCAGCACCCGCACGACCTTCAACCGCCCGGCCTGCACCGCGCGCATGATCGGCGTCCAGCCATAAATATCCGCGGCATTGGGTTCGGCGCCGTGCGCCAGTAGGATCGACACGATGTTCTCAAAACCGCGCGCTGAGGCGAGCGTAAGCGCTGTCCAGCCGTTGCGGGCCCGGGCGTTGACCTCAGCGCCACGTGTCAGTAACAGCGTCACCGACGCTTCATCACCACCGGTCGCCGCGTACATGAGGGCACTGCCACCGCGCTCGTTGCGCGCATTGATTGAGGCACCGCGCGCCACCAGCGCCAGCACCAGCTCGTGACGCGCCTCACCGGCGGCGAGCATCAGGGCCGTGCGTCCGTCTTCCGTGGGTTCGTTGACGTCATCGGTATCGGGCAGGAGCTGCTCGATGCGGTCGAGGTCACGCTTGACGATCGCCGTGACCCAGTCACTACCCGGCCTGGCGAACGCGATACCGGCGGCGCAGCACAAGCTTAGTCCGATCAATGCCGTTCGGCGCAACCGCGCGTTCGGACTCACACCGCGGCGGTGTTGCGTTCGACCCAACGCGTTGCGCCGCTGCGTTGCTCCTGCTTCCAGAATGGAGCACGGGACTTGAGTTCCTCGATCAGGAACCGGCAGGCATCAAATGCCGCCGCGCGGTGCGCCGACCACGCCGCCACCAGCACGATCGGCTCACCCGGTCGCACGCTGCCGATCCGGTGAATGACAAGTGTCTCGAAGATCTCCCAGCGCCGGGCGGCTTCCTCGCTGATACGGCGCAAGTGCGCGTCGGTCATCCCCGGATAGTGCTCGAGCGTCATGGCCGAGACAGTCTCGCCCTCGTTAACGTCGCGCATCGTACCGATGAAGTTTGCGACGGCACCGAAATCGGTGCGGCCCGCCAGCGCCTCGGACTGATAGCGCGCCAGCTCGGCAAGGGGATCGAACGGATCGCCACGCAGCTCGACCCGCATGTCAGCCTCCGGTCACGGGCGGGAAGAATGCCACCTCGTCGCCGTCGCGCAGCCGCTGGCCGGCGTGGCTGTACTCGTGGTTCACCGCGACAAGGGTGTTGGAAGGCCACGGCGCGCCGGCCGAGACATGTAACCAGAGATCGGCCACCGTTGCGGCCGAAACAGCGTCGACGGTTTCCTGCGTGCGCCCCAAGCGCTCACGCAGGGAAGCAAAGTACCGCACCTGTATCGACATCGGCCTAGGCGGTTCGCGGAACTCCACCAGCGGACTTGCCCTCATCCCTCCCGGCGGTGCCCTTCACTTCCTCGTACCACAGGTCATGATGCTCCTTGGCCCACTCGACGCTGACGCGCCCCGAGGTCATGGCATCGAGCGCGCCATGCACGCCAATCGAACCGAGGTACATGTGCATCAGGATGATGGTGACATAGATGATCGCCGCGATGCCATGAATGAGGTTGGCATTCTGCATCGCCTCGCGCGTGAATCCGAGATTGGGGAAGTCGAGCACAAGACCCGAGATGCTTATAAGGATCCCCATGCCGACCGTGGCGGTCCAGAAAACGAAGATCTTCTCGCCTGCGTTGAGCTTGCCGGCGCTCGGATGCGCATGGCCGAAATAGCCCCCGCCCGCCTTGAACCACTCGACGTCAACCTTGTTCGGGATTGCGATACGCGCCCACATCAAAATCTCCAGCACGACCCCGACGATAAACAGCGGCCCGAGATAGTTGTGAACCACGACAGCTATATTGGCATAAGCCGCGAAGGCCTTGAGACCCATCCACGGGATCACCCAACATGAGGCTCAGGCCCGTGATGGCAAGCAGGATAAACAGCACCGCCGTATACCAGTGCAGCACGCGCTCGTTATAGGTGAAGCGCTCGACCGTTTTCCCCGACAGCGGCGCGGATACCTTCACCGGCCCGTGCAAGATGTAGTACACGCCGAGGCCGAGCACCATCAGCGCCATCAGCCACGGCAACAGACTTGCCACGGGGCCATTGCGCAGCTGGCGCCAGTTCTGGCCACCATTTGCGATCAGCACGTTCGTGGTATAGGGACCCGAGGCCGCGGTGTAGCCCTCGAAACCGTCCCGTACCGCCCGCCAGTAGTTCGCGCGCGGGTTGGTCTGCTGCTCCGCGGCGGATCCGGCTGGCGCCTGTGCTGGTGCTGCCTGGACAGCGTTCACATAGACGTACCCACCAAGCGGCAACAGCAGCGCGCCAGCCAGGATGGTAACCAGGCTCCATACAGCGATCCTGCGCCGACGGGAGCGTCTTGCCTGCGGGCTTGCCGGATTTGTTGCCATAGTGTTCTCCAATCTCTTGACTGCGCGTGCTAGTTGTCGCTCTGCGTGTGCGCGAGGCGATTGCGAAGCTGATCAAGATCCTCCGCCGAGCGTGGTTTCTCCCAGCCCTGCTTGGCCGCCGCATTCGTCCCCTCGATTCCGCCAGCGTCCGTGGTAACAGGCTTGGAACATCCGGCCGCGACGCCGAGCGCCATCAGCACCAGACCCCATTGCACGATGCGTGGCATGTTCCCGCTCTCCATCAGCGGTCGGTCTGCACCAGGTTAAAGCGCGCCACCAGCGCCTCCTGCTGCTTCGGATCGCGCTGCTTCTCGACCAGCGGGTCCTTGGCGCCCTTGTACACGCCTGGCTTGGCCAGCGTCACCTTAGTGGACTCGCCGCAACCGGCGAGCACGCCCAACAGAACGACAATCATACTTGCGGTGACAATGCGCAGCGCGGCTTGCATGGCGTCTCCTTCTTCGAGTCGTCTCGGTGGCGGTCGATGCCCGTCCTCAACCCTTGTACGCCGTTTCCCAGCCCCAGGTCTGCGGCCGGCCACCGCGCTTCAGTACGCGCTTGCGGTAGATGTCGGCCACGACATCGCCATCCCCGGCGATAAGGGCCTTGGTGGCGCACATCTCGGCGCACAGCGGTAGCTTGCCCTGCGCGATGCGGTTGCGGCCGTATTTCTTGTGTTCTTCGGCGGAGCCATCGGCTTCCGGGCCGCCGGCACAGAACGTGCACTTGTCCATCTTGCCGCGCGCCCCGAAGGCCGACTGCTGGGGATACTGCGGCGCACCGAACGGACAGGCGTAGAAGCAGTAGCCGCACCCGATGCAGAGGTCCTTGTTGTGCAGCACGATGCCGTCGGGTGTGGTGTAGAAGCAGTCGACCGGACAGACCGCCGCACAGGGCGCGTCGGTGCAGTGCATGCAGGCCACCGAGATCGACTTCTCGCCCGGCACGCCGTCATCGAGCGTCACCACCCGCCGTCGGTTTACGCCCCACGGCACCTCGTGCTCGTTCTTGCACGCCGTGACACAGCCGTTGCATTCGATGCAGCGCTCGGCATCACACAGGAATTTCATTCTTGCCATGGCATCGCTCCTGATCAGGCCGGACGAATCCGGCACAGCGTGGTCTTGGACTCCTGCATCGCCGTCACCGCGTCATATCCGTAGGTGGTGGCGGTATTGACGGCTTCACCGAGCACAACCGGATCCGCACCGGGTGGGTACTTGTCGCGCAGGCTCTTTCCCTGGAACTCGCCACCGAAGTGAAATGGCGAGAACACCGTGCCTTGGGCGACGCGGCGCGTGATCATGGCCTTCACCCTGATCTTGCCGCCTTCCGGTCCTTCCACCCAAACCATTTGCCCGTCCTTGATCTTGGCATTGTTGGCATCCGCCGGATTGATCTCGACGAACATGTGTTGCTGCAGCTCGGCCAGCCACGGGTTGGACCGTGTTTCGTCACCCCCGCCCTCATACTCGACGAGTCGCCCGCTGGTAAGAATGAGCGGAAACTCCTTCGAGTAGTCCTTGGCCTGCACCGACTTGTAGCGCGTCGGTAACCGATAGAACAACTTCTTGTCGTCGTAGGTTGGATACTTCGCAACCAAGTCGTAGCGCGGCGTGTACAACGGTTCGCGGTGCACCGGCACCGGATCCGGGTACTCCCAGACCTTGGCACGCGCCTTGGCATTTCCAAACGGCGCGGCCCCGTGCTTGATAGCCACGCGCTGAATGCCACCGGACAAGTCGGTCTTCCAGTTGACCGAATCCGGCTTGTCCTTGCCTATCTTCATGATGGTGGCGAGCTCCGCCTGGGTGAGGTCCTTGTCCCAGCCGAGCTTCTTCAGGATGCCAAAAGTGAATTCGGGGTAACCATCCTTGATTTCGGAACGAACCGGATAGCTGCCTTCCGCTAGCAGGTTGACGCCGTCCTTCTCTACGCCGAATCGTGCCCGGAAACAGAGACCGCCACGCGCCACCGGCTTGCTGGGGTCATACAGTACCGGCGTGCCGGGGTGCTTCATCTTGGCCGTTCCCCAGCACGGCCACGGCAGGCCGTAGTAGTCGCCGCTGCACGGCCCACCCTCAGCGAGCAGACTCGTGGTGTTGAATGTACCCCAGTTCTGCTGATGCAGTTTCAGGCGCTCGGGGCTCTGGCCGGTATAGCCGATCGTCCAGGTGCCGTTGTTGATCTCGCGCAGTATGTCCTCGTTGCTCGGATTGTTGTTGACGACCTTGACGTTCTTGCACAGCTCCTTTTCAAAGCCGAGCTTCTTGGCAAGCAGGTAGAGGATCTCCTCGTCCGGCTTCGACTCGAACAGCGGATCAATCACCTTGTCGCGCCACTGGAGAGAACGGTTGGAGGCCGTCACCGACCCATAGGTCTCGAACTGGGTACACGCCGGCAACAGCCAGACATTATCCTTGCGGTCGCTCATCACGGCGGAAACCGTCGGATAGGGATCGATGATGACGAGGCCCTCGAGCTTTTCCATTGCCTTCTTCTGGTCCGGTCCGCGGGTCTGGCTGTTCGGCGCCATGCCATTGAAGATCACCATCTTGATCGGATGGCGCTGGCCAACGTTTTCCTTGGCCTCGAGCACACCATCGACCCAGCGCGACACCGGGATACCGCTGGCATTCATGGGCTTCACCTTCTTGCCCTTGCCGTCATCGTACTCGGCCTGGTCGAAGCGGTTCTTAAGCCACTCGTAGTCGACACCCCAGACCCGCGCCCAGTGCTTCCAGGCGCCATCGGCAAGGCCGTAGTAGCCCGGCAGCGTGTGACAGTTCGGGCCAACGTCGGTCGCGCCCTGCACATTGTCATGCCCGCGGAAGATGTTGGCGCCGCCGCCGGATACGCCAATGTTGCCGAGCGCAAGCTGCAGGCAGTTGTAGGAACGAACGTTGGCATGGCCCATGTGGTGCTGCGTGCCGCCCATGCACCAGACAATGGTACCGGGACGGTTCTTGGCCATCGTTTCAGCCACCTTGTAGACGAGATCCTTCGGCACGCCGGTCAGGTCCTGCACGACATCCGGGGTGTACTTCTTCACCTCCGCGCGCACGTCGTCCATCGCATAGACACGCTGCGCGATGTACTGACGGTCCTCCCACTTGTTCTCGAAAATGTGCCACAGCACGCCCCAGATAAAGGGAATGTCGGTTCCGGAGCGGATGCGAACGTAGATATCGGCGTGCGCGGCGGTGCGCGTGAAGCGCGGATCAACCACGATCATCTTGCCGCCGTTCTCCTTACCGCGCAGGATGTGCTGCATCGCCACCGGATGCGCCTCGGCGGCGTTGCTGCCAATGAACAGCATCGCCTTCGAGTTGTGCATGTCGTTGTAGGAGTTGGTCATCGCGCCATAGCCCCAGGTCGAGGCCACGCCCGCCACCGTCGTTGAATGGCAGATCCGCGCCTGATGATCCTGGTTGTTCGTGCCCCACATGCGCATGAACTTGGTCATGAGGTAGGCCTGCTCGTTGTTGTGCTTCGAGCCGCCAGTCATGAACACAGAGTCCGGCCCGTATTTCTTCCGGATCTCGAGCATCTTGTCGCCAACCTCGTTGATCGCCTGGTCCCAGGAGATCTTCTGCCACTTGCCACCGACCAGCTTCATCGGGTATTTCAGGCGCCGCTCGCCGTGGCCGTGCTCGCGCACCGAAGCACCCTTCGCGCAATGCGAGCCAAGGTTGAACGGGTGATCGAAGGCTGGCTCCTGCCCGGTCCATACGCCCTTTTCGACTTCGGCGATGATGCCGCACCCGACCGAGCAGTGCGTGCAGATGGTTCGCACCGACTTGGTCTCCGCTTTCGGATCGGCGGCAGCCGTGGTCTTGGCCGATGCCTTCCTCATCATGGAGAACGGCAGCGCGCTCGCGGCGGCAATGCCCCCAAGCGTCACGCCTGAGCGACGCAGAAACGTGCGTCGGTCGATGACACCGTGGGCACCCGACTCCGGGGCGCCAGTAGCGATGTCCGTCTGCTGATCCTGCTTGCGTGTGAGCTTCATGTGGATGCTCTCCTGCCGTTCAGTCCAAAAATTGGTGGGCGCAGCGTGCTTCTGGTCTGCTCCGCTAGAAACCCGCGGTCTTGTAGTAATCGCGGATATGCGGGGTCTCGTGGTAACCCTGCGCGGGGGCCTCTGTCGCGTGCTCGGTCGTCGGTGCATCTGCCGGCGCCGCCAATCCCTTCGTGCTCGCCATGGCAACCGCCGCCGCACCGCCACTCGCCAGCACGCCCTTCAGGAACGCGCGACGGTCCGTGGCCTGCTTCGTATTCGAACGTTTCTTGCCCATGATCAACTCCTCCATCCCCGATTTAGTCACGTTTCAGATGCGATCCCGTGCCCTGCGCACTTACACCAGTATCGCGAAACCTTCCCGCTCCACCTCGAAAAAGCGCTCGCCCAGCAAACCTACCGCCCGATAGAACCGCGCTGATGGCGCCGTCGCAAGGTCGCCGAAAAACCGTTGCACCCACGGCGCGATGTGCTTGCCGAAAAACTCCCGCTGCCGCTCCATCCCGGACTGCGCATCGTTCATGATGAGTAGGCTCATCGTTTCACATAGCGCGGCAATGTGATCTTCGGGTTCGCGCACCTCCTCCTGCCGCTGCAACCCGATCCGCTCAAGGTCGACCCGGAGCTCGGCAAGCGGCTTCTCCATCAGGAAGCCCGTCAGGTACCAGGATGCGTATGGCACCAACTCCCCTCGCCCCAGACCGATGAACAGGTCGTGATACTCGTCCTTCAGTGCATCACTCTCGGCACGCTCGGCGGCCTGCTTCAGTGTCGCCCACGCCGCCGCCATGGTCGCGTCATCCGATGGATCCGACACCGGAATCTGCCGCAGCAGATTCAGGAACGACGCGTCGGGTGCTCGCGCGAGCAATGCACCGAGCAACGCATATACATCCGCCCTGGCCCGATCCTCCGCACCGAGAGCGCCCGGCGAAGCTGTCGTTTCGAGTTCAGCGCTCACGACAGGCCTCGCGCGGACATGCGCCTGCTGCTGTAGAGAGCAATATCGAGACCAGCACAGACCGGCGGGGCAGGGAAACAAAAGTCGTCAGACACCAAGGCTTCTCCTGTTTGTGGGTGACAGTCCGGACAAAATGACCCAGCAGCGGTTCGTTTCGACCCCATCAGACGAACTCCCCGGGGCGGTGACCGCCGCCCGCGAACATGTCTCGTACCCGGCAGTCGCCGCACATTTTGAGACGGCGCAATGCCTCGTCGGAGTCGAACATCCAGTGACCGCGAAGCTTCTCGGTCATCCGATCCATCATCTGGCGAGTCGCAAACGGTCGCCCGCAGCTGACGCAGAGGAACGGGGCCTCTTCGTTCAGGACCCGCGAGCGTCGCCGCTCCTGCCCGTCATAGAGGTAGCGCGGCGTGCGCTCGATGGCTTGCTCGGGACATGCTCCCTCGCACAAGCCGCATTGCACGCAGTTCGCCTCGACAAAGTTGAGCTGCGGCAAGTCAGCTCCGTCGCTCAGGGCGCTCGCCGGACACACGGACACGCATGCCATGCAGAGCGTGCAGGTGTCACGGTTGACGAGGACTTCGCCAAACGGCGCGCCCTGTGGAAGCGCCACCGCCTCCTGCGGCGCCGGCGCGTGGGTATAAAGATGCTCAATGGCGAGCCGCAACACGGTACGCTTTTCGTCCACCCCGCCGAACGCCGCTGGCGGCCACTGGATGTCGTCCTGCCCAGAACCCAACGCGGCGAGGATGGCGGCATCATCGCCGCCCAGCATCTGCAACCGGGATGGCGAGTAACCCATGCCCTCGAGAATCTTCCCGGCATAGTAACTCTGCTCCGACACGGCTCCGATCACACTGGGCGGTGTGCCCGACGTGGAAAGCCAAAATACCTTTTCCGCTCCGTAGGCAAGCGCGGCGAGCCATGCCTCCATGCCAAGCGAACCGAGTTCCGCGAGCTCGAACGGAATGACGTTATCGGGCAATTCCGCGGTGAGGGCTGCCAGCCGGTGGCGTCCCGCCTCCGCATCGTGCAGCAACAAGAACGGATGATCGCCGCCTTCGGCCCGATAGGCCTTTAGTAGCGCCGCCAGCCGTCGCAGCTGATCCGGGAGCGTCGGATATACATAGGTCATCGCGCCAGTCGGACATACCGTCGCGCACAGGCCGGCGCCCTGGCACAGATAGGGATCGACCGCGACCTCCTCGATCAGCGAGACGATCGCGCCGGCCGGGCAGGCATCGAGGCAGCGCGTGCAACCGGTCTGGCCGCTCTTGCTGTGCGCGCAGATCGCCGGGTCGTAGCGAAAGAAGCGCGGTTTCTCGAACTCCCCGATCATCTCCGGCATCTCGGCAAGCGCCACGCGAAGGGCGTTCGGATCGCCACCCGGTGCGTAGTAGCCGAAGGGCCGCAATTCGTGGCGCAGGAATGGCGGATCGGTGAGATCGAGCACCAGATCAAAGTGCGTACGCGGGTTCGCAAGCTTCTGCAGGAGGTTGGCGCCGCCGAGCGGCGCCGGCGCGGCGACCACGACCGCAAACTGGCCAAGATGCCCGCTAATCTGCAAGACCTTTTCGCGCGCGATGACGAATTCACTTCGAGCATTCGCGCGACCTGCCTTCCTTGCGCTCGCGGGCGCCGTAACGACGGTGCACTCGAGTCGCGGGTGCAGGGCCTCGGCGGCGGCAATAGCCGCCTCCTCCGGCCCGATAATCACCACCGTACCCGTCGACTTGTAACCAACCGCGGAGGTCGGTTTCGTCGCGACCCGCGCCATGGCATCAAGCGCTAGGGCGCGAGCGCGCCCGGACGCAGACTCCGCTGCCAGTGCCAGAGGGGATTCGCTTGCGCCTGCTGTCAACATTTGTCTCTCCTCGCCCGCTTGCGACGTCCGCGGGATGACCCGGCATCCTTGCGCGCCGCCGTCGGCCTGGTGTTTGCCGCTTCTTGAGCCGCGCTTACAGCGGGCGCTGGTGGCGACCGGTCGTTCGCCGGTGCCGGACGCACCAGCGACTCGGCCTCCTCCTCGAGCACCGTCTGCACCCGGTTAGCAAGCTCGGTCGCCTCGCGCTCGAGCTGCGCCTTCATCTCATGGGTGACGATCGAGCCCAGCGGTTCGTAGCCGCGACAATCGTGAAACTCGCCTTCCAGGGGACAAAGCTCGTTGAACGATGCGCTGCGAAAGAGCTTGCGTAACGCCGCTTGGCGCAGCTCCTCACTCTCGCCGGGTGAAAAGAACGGGCTGTAGTCCGAATCGTCACCAAGCGACTCGATGGGCGGCATGTCGGCATCGGTGAGCACCGGAGCCGCGGCCTCCGTGGCCGCGTCCGGCACTGTTGCCGTCACATCGGGGCCCGCTAATTCGCCAGGCTTCCCGGCCTCGGGTGCCGCTACCTGCGCCTTGCGTTTCGCCCAGCGCCGCAGAAAACCGCTACCAGACGCGTCTTCTTCGCCCGGCACCGGTCCCGGCGCGCGCCCGGTATCAGCGCTTGGCTTCATATCTGCCTCTTGGTATCGACTCACCATCGCGCTTTCGTTTGGAGCGCGGCTCCTCCGGAACATAATGATCCAGCACGAATTGCTCGACGGTCCGATAGATCTCGGGCGGCATCGGCACTGCGAGGCCCTCGTTGCCAAATTCGGCATAAGCCATCGCCTCGAT
This sequence comes from Acidithiobacillales bacterium SM1_46, assembly GCA_001304215.1. Lineage (GTDB taxonomy): Bacteria > Pseudomonadota > Gammaproteobacteria > Acidiferrobacterales > Sulfurifustaceae > SM1-46. The sequence goes on from LJVB01000064.1 coordinate 14,648, forward strand.
GTAGTCGATCGTGACAGATTGCGGAATCAGCTCGCCACCCGGCTCCTCCTGGGCGAGAACATAGATACTCGGATTGCCGCCGATCAGATTGTGGTAGTAGCTGTCGGCGTCGGACGCGCGCAGATCGAGCGCAAAGCCATTCCACAGGTACTGCTCGCCTTCGGGCCCGCTGCGCACCAGTTGGCGCCGCGGAACATCCGCACCACTCGCGCCCTCTGCAACCACGCCGAGCACGCGCCAGCGCTCGCTAATCCAGGCATTGCCGGTCACCGGTTCGTGCACGGTTAGCACGGAAACCATCACTGTCTGGTACGCTGGCGTCACCTCTTCAGAGGTTTCCACATGACACCTCGAGATTTGCGGGAATTCTGGCGTTGGCAGCACGCGAAGTTAAGGCAAGTTGCATACCAGCCGGGTCCGGGCGCGAAAACCGCTTCGCCGCCGCGAATGCGCGCGTCGCAAGGTGAATGCACAGTGGGACAAAACAACACAAAGTCCAAACGAGTGGGTCATTCTGACCCAACGGCTGCGCGGATCCGCCAGCGCCTGATAGTCACGACTCGCTGCGATATGGTGATATCCACGCTGTCATGATCTCCAGAAACTACCGGTACAGAAATTGCTGCCCGGCCCTATCCGGGGCACGCCACCTCGCGCAGGGAATCGTGTGAACGCACCGATCGCCATCCCGACCCAGCTTGTGGACCGCTTTGACCGCCACGTCACCTACGTGCGGCTCTCGGTCACCGATCGCTGCGACTTTCGCTGCGTGTACTGCATGGGCGAGGACATGGACTTCCTGCCACGTTCGGAAGTCCTGAGCCTTGAGGAGCTATACGCCGTAGGACGCGCCTTCGTGGAGCTCGGCGTCACCAAGATCCGCCTGACCGGTGGCGAGCCGCTGGTGCGGCGCAACCTGCTGTGGCTCACCAATGCGCTCGGGCGCCTGCCGGGCCTGAAAGAGCTGGTGCTCACCACCAACGGCTCGCAACTCGAGCGCTATGCCGGCCCGCTGCGCGATGCCGGGGTGCGGCGCATCAACGTGAGCCTCGATAGCCTCGACCCCCAGCGCTTTCGCGAGCTTACCCGAACCGGAGATCTCGCCAAGGTGCTGCGCGGCATCGCTGCGGCCCGTGCGGCGGGTTTCGAGCGCATCAAGCTGAACGCGGTGATCTTGAAGGGTCGTAACGACGATGAAATATCCTCGCTCGCCCAGTTCGCGATCGACCGCGGCCTGGACCTCAGCTTTATCGAGGAAATGCCGCTCGGCCAGATCGGCGAGCACGACCGCGCCGAGGCCTATTGCTCGAGCGACGAGGTGCGTGAAGCGCTCGAGCGAAACTACACGCTCGTCCCGACCACCGAGTCCACGGGCGGCCCGTCGCGCTACCACCGCGTGGCCGGCACCGATACCCGCATCGGTTTCATCTCCCCGCACAGTCACAACTTTTGCGCGAGCTGCAACCGTGTGCGCGTCACCACCCAGGGGCGCCTGCTGCTCTGCCTCGGCCAGGAGCACTCCGCCGACCTGCGCGCCGTGCTGCGCGGGAACCCGGATGATGATGTGGCCCTCAAGCAGTCCATCATTGCCGCCATGGCGATCAAGCCCAAGGGGCATGAATTCAATCTCGGCGCGGCCCCAGTGATCCTGCGCCACATGAGCGTGACGGGCGGCTGAGATGAGTGCCACCCCCTACCTGCCGCGCATGACGCGAGCGGGCCTCGCCCCGACCCACGCGGTTTCAGCGATTGACGAATATGGCGCGCGGCGCGAACTGCGCGTCGCCGGCGAGTTTCCGCTCACCATCAAGGTCGACCAGCGCGAGGTGGTAACCCTCATGACGCTCGGCACCCGGCCGGAGGAACTCACGCTCGGTTATCTCCGCAACCAGCGCCTGATCGAGGCGATCGAGGACATCCGCGCGGTGGACGTCAACTGGGAACGCGGAATCGTGCAGGTCGAGACGGTGCATGGCGATGGAGTCATTGATTGGGAACAGAAGCTCGCGCACCGCACTGTCACTACCGGCTGCGGTCAGGGAACGGTGTTCAGTTGTACGCTCGACAAGCTATATGATGTGCGCCTGCCACAAATCACGCTGCGCCAGTCCGTCATCTACAGACTGCTCGATGCACTGTCGGGCGAAAATGAGATTTACCGCTCGGCCGGTGCGGTGCATGGCTGTGCGTTATGCCACGAAACCGCGGTCCTGCACTTCGTGGAAGATGTCGGGCGCCACAATGCCGCCGATGCGATCTCCGGGCGCATGTGGCTCGATCGCATCGATGGCGCCGACAAGATTTTCTATACCACCGGCCGGTTGACGTCCGAGATCGTGATGAAGGCCGCACACATGGGCATCCCGGTGCTGCTGTCCCGATCGGGCGTCACGCACATGGGGCTCGAGCTGGCGCAGGAACTCGGTATCGTGATGATCGCACGCGCCAAGGGCCGTCACTTCCTCGTCTACCACGGCGCGGACAGCCTGGTGCTTGACGCGGTCCCGGTCCCGGGCCCGCGCGGGGTGTCCGCGGCCGAGGCCCGCGCGGAGTCGGCATGAGCGCGACAACCAATGATGTTCGGCCGAGAGTCGCTCGTGACGCCGGTAATCCCCACGAGGCAAATGGCGAGAGCATCACGACGCCGCGTCGCTTCATGACAGTACGCGAGGCCGCGCGCTATCTCGATCTTCACGAAAAGAAGGTCTATGCGTTGGCTGCTGAAGGCCAGATTCCCGCGACCAAGGTCACTGGCAAGTGGCTCTTTCCGCGTGAGCTCGTCGAGCAGTGGTTACTCGAGTCCGCGCACGGTGGCGTGCTCACCGACCGCCTGGTCGTTGCCGGCAGCGACGACCCTCTGCTTTACCGCGCCATCATGCAACTCGCCAATCAGGTGCAGGGCGGCGCGCTGGTGAGCTACACGCACACCGGTACGCAGCTCGGCCTGTCGTTGCTCGGGCGCCGCCGCGCCGATGTCTGCGGCATGCACTGGGGACCGGCCGAGGAAAGCAACAACCGTCATCTTGCGGTTGTGCGCCAGCACCCCCAGCATCATGACTGGCTGGTGCAGCGCGCCTACTACCGCGAGCAAGGGCTGATCCTTGCGCCCGACATGCGCCCGAGCGGCGGTGATATCCGCGCGCTCTTCAACCCGAAGGTGCGATGGGCAATGCGTCAGGATGGCTCCGGCTCACAGCGCTTCCTGCGCGATACGCTTGCCCGCCACAGCGTCGATCCCGCCTCGCTACGCGTTGCCGGCCAGGCCAACTCCGAGCGCGAGGCCGCGGCACTCGTGGCACTACAACAGGCGGACGTCGCACCCGGTGCGCGCGCGGCGGCAGCCGAATTCGGGCTCGAGTTCCTGCCGATCGGATGGGAAGCCTACGATCTCGTCCTGCGCCGCGGTGTCTTCTTCCGGCACCTGTTCCAGAAGCTGTTCGAGCAGCTGCAGTCGCCCGAGTGCCGGCGCTGGGCGCAACTGCTCGGCGGCTATGACTACGCCGACTGCGGCAAGGTCATCTGGAGCGGCTGAGTCACGACCCGACGACGATTTCGCCGTCGATGCGGTGCATCAGGTCGAGGCTCGGGATGGTGAGCACCATTTCCACCCGCAGCACCTCATCGCCCGTGAGCCTCCCGTGCTGACGCGCCTGATGCACGGCCATCTCGATCTCGCGCTGCGAGCTGATGCCGACACGCTTCAGGAACTTGCGGATCTCGAGGTTCAGGGTTTCATCTTCAGGCGTAGTGGTGGTCACGCGACTCCTCCTGGGTAGCTTCGGGTAATCCGTCGCGGCCGGACGACCGCGCGGTGGAACGTTGCGGCAACCAGACCTCGAAGCGGCTGCCCTTACCGACGACCGAGGTCACCGAGATGTTGCCATCGTAACGGCGAACCAGCCCGTAGCTCACGGACAGGCCGAGCCCGGTTCCGCGGTGCGCGTCGCCGGTAAAAAACGGATCGAAGATATTCTTGAGCTGCTCCTCCCGGATTCCCTTGCCGTTGTCCTCGACCGTGAGCACGACTCCGCCAGGCTCTGCATCCCGAGTCATGATCACGATACGCCCGCCATCAGCCACCGCGTTGGCCGCATTGAAGATCAGGTTAATGAGCACCTGCTCGAGATCGAATACGTTGATCCACACCGGGCGCGTGGCCTCGAGGCGAGTCATGAGATCAATGCCGCGTGGCTTCAGGCCATCAATGCCGCGTGGCTTCAGGCCGTGGCCCACCAGCGGAAGCACCTCCCCGACCAGCCAGTTGGTGTTGACCTCTTCGACAGGGCCAGCGGCTGGCTCCGATCGCGCGAACTGCAACAGGCCGGTAGTGATGTGGCGAATACGCTCAACTTGCTGGGCAATCAGATCGATCTCCCGCTTGACGGGACGCGCGCCTGCGCCGAGCTCGGCCGCCAACACCTCGAGATTCCCGAGGATTACCGCAGCCGGATTGTTGATCTCGTGCGCGATGCCTCGGCCAGCACCAGCTGCTCGCGCGTCTCCTGCAGCAGGGCGATTGTCTTCTCAAGCTGCAAATTCTTTTCGGCGAGCTCCCGGGTACGCTCGTTCACCTTGTCCTCGAGCAACTGGGCGGCGCGATGCAGCTCCCGGTTTCTCTCCTGGAGCTGATCGAGCAGCGCATCGAACTGCCGGCCAAGCTCGCCAAGCTCGTCGGCCGATCCGAGCGCCCCGATCCGCTGGTTTTCGCCGGCCTGCGTTGCGCGCACGACCGCGGTCATGCGCTCAATCGGTCGGAAGACCGAACGCATGCCGCGTACGCCAATCCAACCTGCCAGTACCGTGGCAACCGCAAACAGCAGAAGCAGGAGTCCAGCCGCGCGGTATTGCACAGCCCGCAAACTGCTCTCGGGCAGCCCCACATTGAGGTAACCGACCGGCTGGCCATGCACATTGAACAACGGGCCATAGGCTGACACGAATTCGGTCCGCCCAAGCCGCTCGCGCCCCACCCAGACGTCCTGCCCGGGCTTGAACCCGCCTTGCACCGCTTTCCCGGCCCGGGTGCCGAGCAGCGTCTCGGACTCATCCCCGGAGGTAGAAATGCGCATGTCCGCCAGCAGTAGCGTCACCATGGTCGTGCCATAGCCGAGCTGCGCGGCGCCCCCCGTGAGGCGATCGTGCAGAAACTCAAGCATCCCCGCATTACGGTTCAACAACACTGCACCGTCCAGCACCATGGTCGTGCGACCGCGCGCGTCGGTTACCGGCTGCGCGACGCGCAACACAAGTGCCCGCGCGTCGGAACCGGGGCTCTTCCCGGCTGGCCCTACTGATTGCACGACACGCGAACCTTCCCGCACCAGATTGTCGCGGCCGAACACCTCGAATGCGGTGCCTGGCAGGCCTCGCGCCGCGCGATCGGTCAACGGACTCGGCTTGCTGCTGCGCGTCCTGTCGGCGCGTGGCTCGAATAGCCAGTCGCCTGCCACACCCGTGACGTGAAGGAACAGAAAGCCTTTCTCCTCCCGGATCCGGGCGAGCAACGATTGCATGGTAGCGGGATCGGACCCCGCCAACGCACGGCGAAACTCCACTGACTCCCCAACTTGCTGCAGCGTGATCTGATGACCTTCCTGCCACTCGAGCAAAGCCCGGCGCGCGAGCGCGAGATCGCTGCGCGCCGTCGAGACAAGGGTGTCGTAGGTAAAGCTGTTGAGCCAGTAGAGCGCGTAGCCCAGGCTCACGATCATCGCGAGCAGCAAGGGCAGGAGAACCAGCGCGATCAGGCGATAGCGCACCACCGTCTGCAAGCGTTCGCGCCATGCCTGCAACATGCCAGGTCTCCTCGGGCGCTATGCGCGGCGTGCTAGCCGGGATGGTCCGTTGCCGACCAGGCAGTCAGCTTGCGCTCGAGGGTCTTGCGCGAAATGCCTAGCTGGCGCGCCGCTTCGGACTTGTTGCCGCCGGTGGAGCGCAGTACGCGAAGGGTGTGGTGCTGCTCAACGCGCTCGAGCGGCCAGTCGGCAGGGAATCCGTCCAACTCTGCCGCGGCGTCACCCGTACTGCGGCCTCCCAGGCTCTCCCACGGCGGGCTGCCTAGCAGCAACGTGCGCTCAACAAAGTTTCGAAGCTCACGCACGTTGCCCGGCCAGCGGTGCCCCTGCAGTCGCGCGATCTCGTCCTTGCCGAAATCGTAGCCTGGCACATTCAACTCGCTCGACAGGATGCGCGAGAAGAACGCGACCAGTTCGGGAATATCGGCGGTGCGCTCGGACAGCGAAGGGATTCGCACCTTCACCACGTTGAGCCGAAAATAGAGATCTTCCCGGAACGCACCAGCACGCACGGCTTCAGCAAGGTCCCGGTTGGTCGCGGCGATGAGGCGCACGTCAACGCCTATCTCCTCGTCCGATCCGACGGCGCGAATGCGCCGAGTCTCGAGCGCCCGCAGGAGCTTTGCCTGCATCGGCGCCGGCATCTCTGAAACCTCATCGAGAAACAGCGTGCCGCCGCGCGCACTGACGAACAGGCCCTCGCGCGTCTGGTGGGCGCCGGTAAAGGCGCCCTTCACGTGGCCGAAGAGCTCGCTCTCGAAAAGCTCGGCCGAGATGGCCGTGCAATTGAGTGCAACGAACGCACCACCCCGGCGGCTCGCCAGATGAATCGCTGCCGCGACCAGTTCCTTGCCAGTACCGGTCTCGCCTTCGATCAGCACCGATGTCGGCGACGGGCCAATGCGCTCGACAATGCGCGAAACTTCCTGCATTGCCGCGGAGCTGCCGATCATCTCGCTGCCCTTGGCGCGATCGGGCAGCCGCGACGGCTTGTCGGAAGTATTGTGCCGCCCGCGGCGACGCGCGAGCACGCGCTCGATCGCGGCATTGAGCTGCTCGATTCGAAACGGCTTGGGCACGAAGTCGAGCGCGCCGGCGCGCAGCGCACCGATCGTGGTGTTGAGGTCCGCGTACGCGGTCATGAAGATCACGTCGGTGAAATCACCGGCCTGCCGCAAGGCCGTTACCCAATCCAGCCCGGAACGCCCGGGCAAGCTGATATCGACGATGAGAAGGTCGAAGTGGCAGCGCGCGCGCAACGCATCGGCGGCCTCGGCGGTCTCCGCAACCTCAACCAGACCGTAATCCTTCGCGAAGGCGCGCTGCAGGAAACTCCGAATGCCCGGCTCATCATCGACGATCAGGAGGGAGGCCTGGCGCCTTGCTCGCGAATCCGGCACGCCGCGCTGATCCTTGGGCGCCGAAACGGGTTCTGCCAGGTTGTTCGCCATCGGGACGGAACTCCTCCGGTCGTGCTGAACAGTGACTACATCATTCCCGCCCAACACCAGATTCCCGAGAAAACACCGCCGTGGAGTGGGCAGAAGTCGCAATTGTCCTGCAGCCAGTGCGTCATTTCGACGCAATGACGAGATCAAGTTGCGTCAATTTGATACGCGCGTCAATCCCTTTTATGGCAAGTTTTCATGATGTGGCGACAAAAGTGCCCTGAAATCCTTGGCACCTGATTTGCAGCCGCCTGCTTGGCCGTACCGGACCAAAATTTCAAAACAGGGGGGCCCATGAAACTTGGCCGAATCAGCGCGCGCAATGTCATTGCCGGAAAGGTTGTGGAAGTAAAGAAGGGAACTGTTGCTGCGCAGGTACGCGTCGATATCGGTGGCGGAAACATTGTTACCTCAAGCATCACGGTGGACTCCCTCGACAACCTTGCGCTGCGCCCGGGGAGCGATGTCGCGGTGATCATCAAGGCATCGAGCGTAATCCTGGGTGTCGCGGAGTAACTGCGCGGTCCCTGGCAAGAGGGTTCGCAACTTTTGGCAGCTGGCAACATGCACGATTTCTCTGGCGCGTTCCGTCTGGCACTCGAGCTCATTACGAGCGGCGACAGCACGCTTGTCGAAATCGTCCTGCTGTCGCTACGCGTAAGCCTGAGCGCGGTTGGCATCGCTTGCCTCATTGGGCTGCCTCTCGGCGCCGCTATTGCGATCACCCGCTTTCGCGGGCGCGGCGCGACAATCGTACTGCTCAACACGCTGATGGGGCTTCCGCCGGTCACCGTTGGACTGCTCCTCTACGTCCTTCTTTCGAATGCGGGGCCGCTCGGAATCCTGAGCCTGTTGTACACCCCAACCGCTATGATCATCGCGCAGGCCGTTCTGGTAACCCCAATCATTGCTGCCCTCGCACGGCAAGTCATCGAGGACCTGCACGCCGAATACGACGAGCAACTCCGTTCGCTCGGGGTCGGAAAAATGCAGTCGAT
>LJVB01000181.1 GCA_001304215.1 Acidithiobacillales bacterium SM1_46
GACGGCCAGGACATCACGCATTTGCCGGCGCACCGGATTCCACCACTCGGCATTGGATACGTGCCGCAGGGACGTATCGTATTTGCGCGCATGACCGTCGAGGACAACCTCGAGATGGGCGCGTTTCTCATCGATGAACGTGAGCAGCGGCGCATCGCGGTCGAGCAGGTGTTCACGCAGTTCCCGCGGCTTGCGGAGCGGCGCAAGCAGTTAGCCGGCAACCTCTCGGGAGGCGAGCAACAAATGCTGGCGATCGGTCGCGCACTCATGCTCAATCCAAAACTCGTGATCCTCGATGAGCCGTCGCTCGGGCTCTCACCCAAGTATGTCGACCTGGTATTTGAGAAACTGTTAGAACTCAAGCAGCAAGGGCGAACCCTGCTCATGGTGGAACAAAACGCGGCACGCGCCTTGGAACTGTCCGATCGCGGTTACGCGCTTGAACTCGGGCGCAATCGCTTCGCAGATTCCGCGAGCAATCTGCTGGCCAATGAAGACGTGCGCAGAATGTACTTGGGCGGTTGAAAGGCGGTGTGTGTATCCGGCGCGCGCACGAGGAAGTGCTTCTGGAAAAGTCAATTCGCCCGGGTTTGATGCAAGGATAATTGGGACGGCAGGCGAGGCGGCATGAGGTTCCAGAGACTGCTCGGCGGTTTGATGGCGATGGTGTTTGTTGCGAGCGTGGCCGCCAACGAGCCAGTCGTAATCAAATTCAGTCTTGTGGTGTCGCCTGATACGCCCAAGGGTCGGGCGGCGCTGCGTTTCAAGCAGCTCGCCGAGGATGCGACCGAAGGACGGGTGAAGGTCGAAGTCTATCCGAATGCCGAGCTCTACGACGACCAAGAAGAGCTTAAAGCCTTGCAGACGGGTGCGGTTCAGATGCTTGCGCCCTCGCTGTCAAAGTTGGCGCCGCTCGGCGATTTCGAACTGTTTGATTTGCCGTATCTCTTCCCGAACAGAAAGGCGCTATTTGCGGTCATGGACGGAGATGTTGGCGCGGCGCTGTTGGCAAAGCTCGAGAGCAACGGCATACACGGGCTGGCGTACTGGGACAACGGCTTCAAGCACATGAGTGCGAACTGGCCCCTGCGGACACCGGCCGATTGCATAGGACTCAAGTTGCGTGTGCAGTCTTCGGACGTACTCAAGGCGCAGATGAGAGCCTTGGACGCCGTGCCGGTCGTAATGTCGTTTGGCGCGGTGCGTGGCGCTTTGGCCGAAGGTCTGTTGGACGGTACCGAGAATCCACTTTCTAACCTTTACGTTGGGAAGATCCATGAGGTGCAGAAACATCTGATCATGTCTGGCCACGGCTATCTCGGGTATGCCGTGATCGTCAACAAGAAGTTCTGGGACGGATTGCCGCCGCCGCTACACACCGTTCTCGAGCAAGCAATGGTTGAGGCCACGCGGTACCAGCGTGAGTTAGCGCAACGGGAGACCGAGGAGGCGTTCGAAAAGATCAAGGCGGCGGGCACTACGAAGGTGTACGTCCCGACCGCGCAGGTGCTGAGCTCATGGCGCCAGGCCCTTCTGCCCGTCCACAAGAAGTTCGAGGGAAGGATCGGGAAGGATCGTCTGGTTGCGGTCTACCGGATCACGGCCGGCATGGGCGATACGGAAAGCCGTCCGAAGTGACGGGACGCGGGATTGTCGAAACGTGCTCAACGTGCGCGGCGATCAGCCCGAATTCGCGGACACGCACCTTGCGTTTGGCGCTGCCGCGCTCGGCCGCACGTTACGGTAAGCGCGACGCGATATAATTGCCCATCGGTATCTCTCGCGTAAGGGCATAGGTTCTCGTTTTTGGAGTATCAAGTAACCATCATGATGGCCGGCCTGTGGCCGCCCACACCTCAGACCGAGCTGCGCCTGGGCGGTCTGGAGCTATTGCTAGCGCGTGGCGAGCGTGCCGCTGTCGCGCCGGCATCGCTTGAGGCGCTGCTATTCGAATTCTTTGGAGCGACAGCGTCATCCGGGGACCTTCCGGTCGCCGCCGTTACCCGAGTGGTGGATATGGGTGTGGTGGATCACGATTGGTGGATTCGAGCTGATCCGGTGCACCTGGTTCCGCAGCGGGACGGATTGGTGCTGATACCGCCCGAGTTGACCGAGCTCGGGTTGGATGAGGCCCAGAGACTTTGTGATGAACTCGCACGGAGCTACGCGACGGAGGGTTGGTTGCTGCGATCCCTGGCGTTGGTACCTTCGGCCGCCGCAAGCTCCCGACGTCCAGACCACGCCGTTGGCACTTGCGGCTGGTCGGGATATCCATGCGTACCTGCCCACTGGGCCTGAGGCGCGGTCTTGGCACACGCTGCTGAACGAGATACAAATCCTGCTGCACACGGCTCGGGTCAATGCAGAGCGGGAGCAGCGCGGCGCCTTGGCGATAAACAGCCTGTGGTTTTGGGGCGGGGGCCGACTGCCGAGCACTGTTACACCAGACGTCGAGTTCGTCTGGACTAACGACGCCGTCGCGCAGGGCCTGAGCCGTTTGAGCGGCGTGCCTGCGCGCCCCGTGCCGTCGGGTTTTCAGGCATGGCGAGAGATTGCCCAACCCGGTCGGCATCTGATCGTCCTCGATAGCCTGCGACGAGCCATGCAACGCGACGCGGAGGCGGGCTGGAGTGTGGGCCTCGCCCACCTTGATAAGGCATGGTTTCGGCCGCTCACGGAGGCGCTGCGAACGGGCGCGGTTCGGCGGATTAACCTGGTGACGGATCAGGGCCTGGCGTTGCGGGCCTCCGGTTGGCAGCTCGGGCGCTGGTGGCGCCGGCGCCGTCCGTTGTCCAGCTTTGCACCGGTTGCGCCACTCTCCGCGTGAATACCGCACGCCGCATTATTCGTCGTTCCGATTCCGGGTCAGTCGAATTCCCCGGTTTTCATCCCGTTCTGGCAAGAGTCTTCCGCGCACGACAGGTTTCGAGCGCCGGAGAACTCGATCACTCTCTCGAACACCTGCTCCCGCCGGGCGGGCTGCTAGGTGCCGATTACGACGCCGATGGCGCGAGTGCCTGCGCGGTGCTCATGCGGGCGCTCCGCGCCTTCGGCATCCAGAACGTACAATACCTGGTACCGAACCGGTTTGAGTATGGCTACGGGCTGACCCCCGAGATCGTCGCGCTCGGCGCGCAGCGCGAACCGGCGCTGATCGTGACAGTGGATAACGGCATTTCCAGCATCGCGGGAGTGCGCGCTGCACGGGCGAGCGGGATGGAGGTCCTGATCACCGACCATCACCTGCCAGGCGAAACGCTTCCGCCCGCTGACGCGATTGTGAACCCGAATCAGCCCGGTGACAGTTTCGGGAGCAAGGCGATAGCCGGCGTGGGTGTCGCGTTCTACGTGATGCTGCAGTTGCGCGCCCGTCTGCGCGCCAACGGCTGGTTCGAAGAAAGGAATCTCGCGGAACCCAATCTCGCCCGACTGCTGGACCTGGTGGCGCTCGGCACCGTGGCGGATGTGGTGCCGCTCGATCGCAACAATCGCATTCTCGTTGCCCAGGGTTTGATGCGGTTGAACACCGGCTCTGGCTGTGCCGGTATACGCGCGCTACTCGAGGTCGGTGGCCGCTGGGCAGGCCAACTCACTGCGGCCGACCTCGGGTTCGTCGTGGGGCCACGGCTCAACGCCGCCGGACGCCTCGAAGACATGTCGCTCGGGATTGAGTGCCTGTTGACCGACGATGACACGGCCGCCATGGAGATGGCGCGGGCGCTTGATCGTCTGAACCGCGAGCGACGATCGATAGAGTCAGCCATGCAGCAGCAGGCGATCGAGGCCGTTGAGACAGCGCACGTCAACGAACAGGACGTCCCGAGCGCGCTATGCCTATTCGACGAGACCTGGCACCAGGGTGTCATCGGACTCGTCGCGTCGCGACTCAAAGAGCGCCTCCAGCGGCCGGTGATCGCGTTTGCGCCGGGGCCGGAGCCAGAGGAACTAAAGGGTTCCGCGCGGTCTGTACCGGAACTGCACATACGCGATTGCCTCGATACCATCGCTACGCGACATCCGGGACTGCTGGTGAAGTTCGGCGGGCATGCGATGGCGGCCGGCCTCAGTTTGCGACGCGGCGATCTGGAGCGCTTTCGCGCGGCATTCGCCGAGGAGGTGGAGAATCAACGACGAGAGGATTCCGTGCCGGGAGCGCTGTTCACCGATGGTGAGCTCGGCATGGCTGACTTTACCCTTGATCTTGCGCAAGCCCTGCGCCGCGCGGGGCCATGGGGACAGGGATTTCCAGAGCCGCTGTTTGATGGGGTATTTACGGTTGTTGCGCAGCGCACTGTGGGTGAGCGACACCTCAAGTTCATCCTTCGTACCGAAGACGATGGCCGCACTCTCGAAGCGATTGCATTCAACACCGGTGACCGAGATCCGGCCCTGATGGGCACGCGCGTGCGCGCGGCCTACCGTCTAGTCGTGAACGAGTATCGTGGTACGCGTTCGCTGCAGCTCGTGATCGAGCACTTCACTGCAGAATCCGCAGTCGAGGCGCGGATCACCGGGTAGGCAGCGGATCTTGTGACGTTATAATTGCTATAGAAGAAGCCGCCTGGCAGCCACCGAATAATGAAGATCGGCATTATTTCTGACATTCACAGCAACCTCGAGGCGCTCGATGCGTGTCGAGAAGAGGCGCTGCGCGAGGGTGTCGAGGCGTATGTGTGCCTTGGTGATATGGTGAACTACGGGCCCGACCCTGGCCCAACGCTCGACCGGATCATGGCGCTCCCCGGGCTGATCGCGGTGCTCGGTAATCATGATGAAGCCATGTTCCGCGAGCCAATGTGGTCGAGCTCCGGCGAAGTGGAACAGGCGGCTGCATGGACCCGGGGTCAGCTGCGACCGGAGCATTTCGAGTTCCTCAAGAACCTGCATTACGTCCAGCATGCCCATGGAGCGGCATTTGCCCACGCAACGTTCGATTATCCAGACAACTGGGAGTACGTGGTGGACCGCAAGCAGGCCAAGCGTGCCTTTAGCGCCGTGTCGGCAAGGTTGATGTTTTTCGGCCATGTTCATTGGCCTCAGGTCTTCGTCCAAACGACTTCAGGTGATATCGAGATAATCGATCCACTGGCGGGGGAGTCCTATCCGCTGGATGACGGCTGTCGCTATCTCGTCAATGTGGGTTCGGTGGGCCAACCCCGTGACGGTATCAATGCGGCGTGCTTCGTGGTTTATGACGAGGAGGCACGGACTATTTCATTTCGGCGTGCGCCGTACGATCATGCTGCCACGGCGGGCAAGATCCTCGCCGCGGGCCTGCATCCGTTCTTTGCCGAGCGTCTTGCGCGGGGACACTAGGCGGCGCGGCATCGGTCACGGACTCGGGCTTTGTGCGCTTTCGCCAGAGAGTTCTGCGGCCTGCATTGGTTCCGCAACCCTGGGCTTGGCCGGCTTACGGCGTTCACGAACGACGAACACCGGGCAGGAAAGCGTTGTCAGGACCTTGTAGGTCGTGCTGCCAAGCAGGAAACGGCTTAATGCATTCCGCTCGCGCGCACCGATGACCAGCAAATCCGCGCCATAGTCGGCGACGCAGGTGCTGATTGCCTCCACGACATTTCCTGTGCGCACATTGATTCCGATCGGCGCCGACATGCTGCCTGATGGCGGCAGCAGCCGATTAATGCGGTTCCGGGCACTGTGATAGCTTGCATTGATGATCTGTGCCTCACGCGCACCGTCGGCCATGCCGGTATCCTGAGGAGCGAGTACGGTCAGAACCGTGATCATCGACGGTTGCATGCGCGCGAGACGCAATGTGGCATCGAGTAGCGCGCGGTTGATCGTCTCGACGCGCCCCCCGCTCGCGCTATCGAGTGCCACTACAATGCGATAAGGGGCCGCTGGGCGGCGGCCGCGATGCGCTGCAACCCAACGTTTGAGACCCTCAAGCCGATCGACGCGCAGATCGGTGGAGCGGCGCATGAGGCGAGACGCCAGAGCCACAACCCGGCCGGGCATGGCGGGGCGCCCGGGCGCCTCGGGCGCGAGCGCCGCAGCGCGCTGTTCAAGTGTCTGTTCCAGTTTTTCCAGCGCCGCGTGGAGCTCCCGCATGCTGGCATAGCGCCGGTCCGGAACGGTTTCGAGGCAGGTCATGATGATGGATTCGAACCCGCTACTCAATTCAGGTCGGTAAACCCGGGGGGAGACCGGTTCGCGCTTGATACGATTGATTACGTCCAGCTCACTGTGTGCCTCGAGAAACGGAAGGCGCGAGGTAGTCATCTCGAACAGGAGGGTGCCAATTGAAAAGATGTCACTACGCGGTTCGTCACGAACGCCCAGGAACTGCTCCGGGGCAATATAGGCGGGCGTGCCCTTTGGTTCATGGAACGACTCGAGATGATTGGCCAACCCGAAATCGATAACGCGCACATCGCCCGAGGGTGTGAGCATGATATTCGATAGTTTGACGTCGAGATGCAGAATGCGTCGCTCGTGTAGCTCTGCAAGTGCTGACACGATTTTCTTTGCCAGCGCCACCGCCTCGCGTTCGCCGAGGCACCCGTGCGCACGAAGGTGTGTCCAGAGATCGGTGCCGTCGATGTAGGTCAGGACCAGGTATCGTTCGCCATCGGATTCGCCGGTGCGCGACTGGGATACGCGCGCAAAGTCCCCAAGGTACGGAGCGAGTCGAACTTCGTTCTCGAACGCAACTTGACTGGCCGGGTCCGTCTCGGCAGGTGTCCGCGGAAGCTTCAGGACATGCTGAGCGCCATTCTCGTCGACGGCCAGATAGAGGAGCGCCATGCCACCCTCGCCGATCTGTCGCTCGATCGTATACGGGCCCAGGCGGAAACCGGCCGGGTGCGGAATCGGGGACTGCAGCAGTGGATCGGACATGGATTGACCGCGAGGCCCTTATGGTTGGTGATGTTGTGACAGTCGTGTCGGCAACACAAGGCAACTTCCATGCCGCCCGCTGAGATTTTCGGTTGCCGCGGCCGGATCGTAAATAAGCACGTAGAAACAGTATGTTACGGACCTTCTATTACCTACCGGGTCGCTGGGCATGGTCCCGGAAGGCGCGGATTCGGACAGGGCGCGCGAGGCCGGCTTTGTTCCATGTCACTTCGCGGCACTCGACCCGAGCAGAGGATCTCAGCTCGATCGCTCGCTGCTGCGCTGACCCCGGGGGTTCTTGTGCACGGGGCCTTCGTGAAGGGAATGCGGGCACTGTACTCTTTAGCGGCATATTATGGACTGCGGTGCGGCGCTTTACGGTTTCTCCCGCTATCCGCAGTCCATTAGAATCCGCTTGTGCGAACCCGGACACTGGAAGAGTTTGTAGGCAACACCCCGCTCGTGCGGCTTCAGCGCGTTCCGGGTCAGACGTCGAACCTGGTTCTCGCCAAGCTTGAAGGAAATAATCCTGCCGGATCGGTCAAGGACCGACCCGCGCTCTCCATGATCCAGCACGCCGAAGCCCGCGGCACTATTAAGCCGGGGGATACCCTGGTCGAGGCCACTTCCGGCAACACCGGTATCGCCTTGGCCATGGCGGCTGCCATCAAGGGCTATCGTCT
>LJVB01000065.1 GCA_001304215.1 Acidithiobacillales bacterium SM1_46
CGAGCACGTACAGCGATTGGCGCGGTTGCCGCTCCCGCGATCTCCCTTTTCCAGGCGCAGGGCGAGGCAGAGGATCCTTCGCTTTCGCCAGCTCCGTCACCAGCTTGATGCGCTGCGCTTCGCCACCCGAGAGCGTTGGGCTCGGCTGACCGAGGGTGAGATAGCCAAGCCCGACATCCTGGAGCAGGTGCAGAGCGTGGTGGATCGCACCATGGGCCGAGAAGAACTCGGCCGCTTCGTCCACGCTCATGCGCAGCACGTCGGAGATGGTCCGGTCTTTGTAGCGCACGGCAAGCGTCTCGGCGTTAAAACGCGCGCCGCCACACGCCTCGCACACCACTGCCACGTCCGGCAGGAAGCTCATCTCGATCGTCCTGGTGCCCTGACCCTCGCAGGCATCGCAACGGCCGCCGGTGACGTTGAAGGAGAATCGCGCCGGACCGTAGCCGCGCAGTCGCGCTTCAGCGGTGGCCGCGAACAACTTGCGGATCGCATCCCACAAACCGACGTAGGTGGCCGGGCAGGAACGCGGTGTTTTGCCGATCGGCGTTTGATCGACCTCGAGCACGCGCGCGATCGGCTCGATGCCGCGAATCGCCTCGCATGCCTTCAACCTGGTCGATCGGCCGCGGGCCTGGAGCAGCGTGCGCACGTTGTCGTGCAGCACGTCGCGCACCAGTGTGCTCTTGCCGGAGCCCGACACGCCGGTCACGCAGGTGAGCCGCGCGAGCGGGAACGCCGCCCGTACGCGCTTGAGGTTGTTGAGCGTGGCGCCGACGATCTCGATGCGTGGCGTGCGCGCGTCGATGCCGGGGCGGCCGGTGGCGAGCGGGTGGCGAAGGGGCTGTGCCAGGAAGCGGCCGGTGAGGGACTCTGGCGCGCGCTTCAATTGCGCGACGCTGCCCTCGGCGACGATCCGCCCGCCGTTCACGCCCGCACCCGGCCCGAGGTCGATGAGGTGCTCGGCGGCCCGGATGGTTTCTTCGTCGTGCTCGACGACGATCACCGTGTTGCCCTTGGACTTGAGCCGCTTCAGCGTGTCGAGCAGCATGCGGTTGTCACGCGCGTGCAGACCGATGGTCGGCTCATCCAGGATGTAACAAACCCCGCGCAGGTTTGAGCCGAGCTGTGCTGCCAGCCGGATGCGCTGCGCCTCGCCACCCGAGAGCGTCGGCGCCGCGCGGTCGAGCGCGAGATATGAGAGTCCGACCTCCTTGAGAAAGCGCAGGCGGGTGAGGATCTCCGGCAGCACGTCACGCGCCACTGCTTGCTCACGGCCGCGCAGTTTGAGGGTGCGGAAGAACTGCTCGGCCCGCTCGACCGGAAGCGCGGCAAGATCCGCGATCGATTGCTTGCGAAACCGCACCGCGAGCGCCTCTGGCCGCAGGCGCTTGCCCTGGCAGTCCGGGCAGGAACGCGTCTCGCCTTCCCACCAGTCGTTCCACCAGATTTCTTCCCCGGTCTGCTCGGCATCGAATCCGCTCATCAGCACGCCGGTGCCGTAGCAGCGCTCGCACCACCCATGTTTTGAGTTGTAGGAGAACAGGCGCGGGTCAAGCTCGGCAAAGCCCTTGCCGCAACTCGGGCACGCGCGTTTGGTCGAAAAGGAAACAGGCGCGGCGCGCTTGCGCGCGCCAGTCTCCTCCGGCAGCACCTGCAGCACGCCCTTGCCGAGATCAAGCGCGCGCTTGAGCAATGCCCGCAGCTGCTGTTCGCACTTTGGTGCCAGCGTCAGCGTGCCGACCGGCAGCTCGATGTCGTGTTCCTTGAAGCGGCTTAGCCGTGGCCATTCCGCAGTCGGCGTAAGTTCCCCGTCTACCCGCAGCGCGGCAAAGCCGCGACCAAGCGCCCAGCGCGCGAGATCGGTGTAGTAGCCTTTGCGCGCGACCACCAGCGGCGCGAGCAGCGTGACGCGCCGGCCGCGATAGTCACGGAGCAGGCGTGCGGCAATGGCGTCCTCGGTCTGTGGCTCGATCGGCACGTCGCACGCCGGGCAGAACTGGGTGGCGAGTTTCACGAACAACAGGCGCAGGAAATGGTAGATCTCGGTCAGTGTCGCCACCGTGCTCTTGCGCCCGCCGCGGCTGGTGCGTTGCGCGATCGCCACGGTCGGCGGAATGCCATAGATCGCATCCACGTCCGGGCGCGCGGCCGGTTGCACGAACTGGCGCGCATAGGCGTTGAGCGATTCCAGGTAACGGCGCTGGCCCTCGCCGAACAGGATGTCGAAGGCAAGGGTGCTCTTGCCGGAACCGGAAATGCCGGTGACGACCGTGAAGCGCTCGCGCGGCACCGACACCTCGATATTCTTGAGATTGTGCTCCCGGGCATGGTGCACGCGGATGGCCGTCTCGGCCTTGTGCGCCTGGCCGCGCGTCGCCGCCTGCGGCAGCCGCCCGAGCTGCCGGGCATAGTCACGCAGTGCCGCGCCGGTATGGCTGCTCGCGTGGGTAGCGACAGCTTCCGGCGTACCGACGCACACCAGCTCGCCGCCGGCATCGCCACCCTCGGGACCGAGGTCGATGATCCAGTCGGCGGCGCGGATGACATCGAGATTGTGTTCGATGACGATGAGCGAGTGGCCCTGGGCGAGCAGTTCGCGAAACGCCCCGAGCAGCTTTGCAATGTCGTGAAAGTGCAGGCCGGTCGTGGGTTCGTCGAACAGGAACAGCTTTCCGGCGAGTTTCCGATTGCGCGTCGTGGCGGTGATGCGCCGCGCGGGCAATGCAGCATGCGCTTGCGCCAGATGGCCGGCCAGTTTCAATCGCTGCGCCTCGCCGCCCGAGAGCGTGGGCACCGGCTGGCCGAGCTTGAGGTATTCGAGGCCGACGGCGGCGAGTGGTGCGAGGACCTGGCGCACCGCCGGGTAGGCCGCGAAGTAGCCAAGTGCCTCGGACACGGTCATGTCGAGCACATCGCTAATCGACTTTGCCTCTGCCGGTTGCGCCTCGCCGGTCTGGGCGAGCAACTTCACCTCGCGCACCTCCGGCCGGTAGCGCGTGCCGTCGCAGTCCGGGCAGCGCAGGTAGACGTCCGAGAGGAACTGCATCTCGACGTGCTCGAAGCCATTGCCTCCGCAAGTCGGGCAGCGGCCGTTGCCGGCGTTGAAGCTGAAGGTGCTCGCGCTGTAGCCGCGCGCCAGCGCCTCGGGTGTTTCGGCGAACAGCTTGCGGATCACGTCGAAGGCGCCGACATAGCTCGCCGGATTGGAGCGCGTGGTTCGGCCGATCGGAGACTGGTCGACCAGCACGACCTCGCTCACGCCGTCGTGGCCGATAAGTTTGGCGTGGCGGCCGGGCGCCTCGGTAGGCCTGCCCTTGTGCTTGAGCAGTGCGCGGTACAGCACATCCTGCACGAGTGTGCTCTTGCCTGAGCCCGACACCCCGGTCACGCAAACCAGACGGTTGAGCGGAAACTGGATGTCGATGCCTTTCAGGTTGTGCTCGGCGGCCGCGCGCAATTCCAGTCGCGGCGTCTTGGCGCCAATGCTGCGTGTTTGGCCGGCGGCGACCACTGCCTTGCGGCCCGTCAGGTAATCGGCGGTGAGCGAGCGGCGGGCGCGCTTTAGCCCGGCCGGAGGCCCGAAATACACGATCTCGCCGCCGCGCTCGCCCGGGCCGGGCCCGATGTCGAGAATGCGATCGGCGCCATACATAATCTGCGGATCGTGCTCGACCACGAGTAGCGAGTTGCCGTTGTCGCGCAGGCGCTTGAGCACACCAACGACGCGCTGGATGTCGCGCGGGTGCAGGCCGATGGAGGGTTCATCGAGCACGAACAGTGTATTGACCAGCGAGGTGCCAAGTGCGGTGGTGAGGTTGATGCGCTGCACCTCGCCGCCGGACAGCGTGCGCGATTGCCGGTCGAGCGTGAGATAGCCAAGCCCCACATCGAGCAGGTAGCGCAGCCGCGCGCGGACTTCATCGACCAGCAGCTCCGTGGCTTGATCCAATGGCGCGGGCAGGGCAAGGTCGGCAAAGAACTGCGTCAGGCGTTCGATCGGAAGGCACATGACGTCGTGGACGTTGAGCCCTGGCGCAGTGGCCTCCCCGGTCGGTTCATTGCCGATCCGCCACAGCAGGGCATCGGGCTTCAGGCGCGCCCCGTGGCAGGTCGGGCACTCGGTGTAGGCGCGATACTTCGAGAGCAGCACGCGGATGTGCATCTTGTAGCTCTTGGTTTCGAGCCACTTGAAGAACCGGCCGACGCCGTACCAAACGCCATCGTCCCAGTCTCCTTCGCCTTCGAGCACCCAGCGTCGATGCTCGGCGCCGAGCCGGCTCCACGGCACGTCGGTGGGGACGCCGCGCTTCTTGGCGAAGCGCATCAGGTCGCCCTGGCACTCTATATAAGAGGCGGTCTGCCACGGCCGTACCGCACCTTCGGCGAGCGTCTTGCGCTCATCGGGGATAACGAGCGCGTAATCGATGCCGATGATCCGCCCGAAGCCGCGGCAGGCGGGACAGGCGCCGATCGGGGAGTTGAATGAAAACTGGCTCGGCGTGGGATCGCTGTAGTGCCGGTCGCAGTCCGGGCAGTGCAAACCGGACGAGTAACGCCACGGCGCAAGCGTCGCGCGTGATTCGGCCAGCGGAAAGACCGCAATGCGTCCCTGCCCATGCTGGAGTGCCTGTTCGAGATCCTCGCTCAGCCGGGCACGGTTGTCGGGTACGAGGCGCAGCCGATCCTGGATCACCTCGATCGCGCCGTCGTGCTGGGCGTGGATGCGTGTGTATCCCTGTTGGGCGAGAAATCCCTTGATCTCCTCACCAGAGAAGTTCTTCGGGATCGTGACCGCAAAGGTAACAAGTCCATGAATTGGCGTGCCGGTCGCGCGCCGCAGCAGATCGTTGGCAATGCTCTCCGGCGTGTCGCGCCGTACGAGCTGCCCGCATCCGCCGCAATAGAGCTGCGCGGCACGCGCGAACAGCAGCTTCAGATGATCGTTCAGCTCCGTCATCGTGCCGACCGTGGAGCGCGAGGTGCGCACCGGGTTGGTCTGGTCGATGGCAATGGCGGGCGGAATGCCCTCGATCAGCGCGGCACGCGGCTTGTCCATGCGCTCCAGAAACTGGCGCGCGTAGGGCGAGAATGTTTCGACGTAGCGCCGCTGGCCCTCGGCGTAAACGGTATCGAAGGCGAGCGAGGACTTGCCCGAGCCCGACACGCCGGTGACGACGATGAGTTCGCCGAGCGGCAGATCGAGATCGAGCTGCTTGAGATTGTTCTGCGCCGCACCGCGGATGCGAATGAGCTGCTTTGACATACCTGGACGCTACAGGGGACGCATTGCCAGTTCGGGAACCGACCACTTTAACACGCGCGCTACCCGCCGAAATGACACAGCGGCAATACGGCATTCCGAGGCGCGCTTTGTGAACGGCCGACAAACTGGCGTAAGATTCGGTGCTTATGCGACGTCTACCAGTTTGGCAAGAAGGCGCTTGATGCCATCAATGGATGCTCTCAAGATTGGCTGGACGATTGTCGCCATCATGCTGGTCTTTTCCGGCGTCCACGACATCATGGTTCCCGAGATCTATGGGCGCGTGCGCCTGCCGGAATCGGAGCCGTTGCTCAAGGGTGCGCCGGTAGTATTGCTGGGGATAGCGGAGCTCGGGTTGGGCATATTCTTGTTGTACCGCCAGTGGTTTCGGCGGCAGGCATGAGGAGATGGTAATGATGATCAAGAGAGTGATGTCGATGATTCTGTTCGCAGGCTTGCTGTCCGCCGGCGCGGCACAGGCGGCCGAGGTCACCGTCTACAAGAGTCCGACTTGCGGCTGTTGCACTTCGTGGATAAAGCACATGGAGGCCAACGGCTTCAAGGTCAAGGCGCAGAATGTCATGGATATCGAAGCCGTGAAGCGTCGCTACGGAGTGACGCCGAATCTCGCTTCCTGCCATACGGCGATCGTCGATGGCTATGTGGTGGAGGGTCATGTGCCGGCCTCGGACGTGCAGCGCCTGCTGCGCGAGCGCCCGAAGGTCAAGGGTATTGCAGCACCGGGGATGCCACAGGGCTCGCCCGGCATGGAAGGGCCGTACAAGCAGCCCTACGAGACGGTCACGTTCGACGACAGCGGGCGCACCAAGGTTTTCGCGCGCCACTGATCGGGCGGGTCAAGAACCTTAATGCCGCAGGATCTTTGACAGGAACTGCTGCGCGCGCTCGCTGCGCGGGCTGCCGAAGAACTCGTCACGGGTCGCGTCCTCGACGATCCGGCCCTCGTCCATGAAGATCACGCGGTCGGCGACCTGTCGCGCGAAACCCATTTCGTGCGTCACCACCATCATGGTCATGCCCTCATTGGCGAGTGCGACCATTACCTCCAGCACCTCGTTAATCATCTCCGGGTCGAGCGCCGAGGTTGGCTCATCGAACAGCATCGCGATCGGGTCCATCGCGAGCGCGCGCGCGATCGCCACGCGCTGTTGTTGGCCGCCCGAGAGCTGCCCCGGGTGCTTGGGTGCCTGCGCCTCGAGCCCAACGCGCTTCAGGAGCGCGCGCGAGCGCTCCTGCGCGGCCGCCAGATCGCGGCCGAGCACCTTGATCTGGGCGAGATTCAGGTTGTCGAGTACGGTCATGTGCGGAAAAAGCTCGAAGTTCTGAAACACCATACCGATGCGCGCTCGCAATGCCGGCAGTCGTGTCTTCGGGTCCCCGACCGAGATGTTGTCCACAATCACCTCGCCCTGCTGAAACGGCTCCAGCCCGTTGACGCATTTGATGAGCGTGCTCTTGCCCGAGCCGGACGGGCCGCACACGACCACGACGTCGCCCTGGTTGACCTCGGTACTGCAATCGGACAGCACCTGGAACTCACCGTACCATTTGCTGACGTGCCGGATCTCGATCATTGCCATGTGTGTGTCCTCAACGCGGTACCGCGAGCCGGGTTTGCAGGCGCTTCACGTAGTACGAGGCGCCGTAGCTCATGATGAAGTACACCACCGCCACGAACAGGTACATCTCCACCAGCCGGCCGTCGCGTTGGGCGACCTTGGCCGCGGCGCCAAGAAAGTCGCTGATGGAAAGCACGTACACGAGCGAGGTGTCCTGAAACAGCACGATCGTCTGGGTGAGCAGGATCGGCAGCATGTTTCGAAACGCCTGTGGCAGCACGACGGTGCGCATGGTCTGCCCGTAGGTGAGACCGAGGGCGTAACCGGCCGCCACTTGATTTCGCGGGATTGATTGAATGCCGGCGCGCATGATCTCGCAGTAGAACGCCGCCTCGAACAGCGTGAAGGTGATAAACGAGGAAAGGTACGGGCCGACCAGCACCGGGCGTTCCGCCCCGGTGATCCACTGACCAATCCACGGCACGAGAAAGTAAAACCAGAAGATCACCAGCACCAACGGCAGCGAGCGAATCAGATTGACGTAGGCGCCGGCGACGGTCGCAAGCGGCCGGAAGGGCGATAGCCGCATCAAGGCGAGCAGCGTGCCGAAGACGATGCCCGCGCTCATCGCGGTGAAGGTGATGGTAAGGGTAAAGGTCATGCCCTCCTTGAACAGGTAGGGCAGCGACCGCTGGATAACGTCGAAATCGAAGTCGCTAAACATGATTGCGCTTAATGGGCAGCGCCGGCGCGGGCGATGAATCCGGGGATCGCCACGCGCCGCTCCAGCCAGCGCATGAGCAGCACGATGCTGATGGTGATCAGCACGTAGGCGAGGGTGGCGGCAGTGAAGGCCTCGAAGACCTGAAACGAAAACTCCTGCATCGCGCGCGCCCGGCCGGTGAGTTCCACGAGCCCGATGGTCAGCCCGACCGCGCTGTTCTTGACCACGTTCATGAACTCCGAGGTGAGCGGCGGAACGATAATGCGCAGCGCCATCGGCACCAGCACGTAGCGGTAGGTCTGCAATCCGGTCAGCCCGAGCGCCGTGGCGGCCGCGCGCTGGCCGCGCGGAATCGACTGAATGCCGGCGCGCACCTGTTCCGCGACGCGCGCCGAGGTGAAGAATCCGAGCGCGATGACCGCGTTGTAAAAGGCGGCATCCGGCAACTGCTTGAGCCAGTCACCGATCCCGACCGGCACCAGCTCCGGCAGCACGAAATACCACAGGAACATCTGGACGATGAGCGGGATGTTGCGGAACAACTCGACGTAGCCGTTGGCGATCCGCACCACCCAGGGGGAGGATGTGGTGCGCAGCACGCCCACGATACAGCCGAGGACAAGTGCCATGATCCAGGCCGACAGGGACGTTGCCACCGTCCAGCCAAAACCCCACACGAAGGTTTCCAGGTAGGTGCCGGTGCCCTCCGGCGACATCTCGAAGAAGATGCCCCAATTCCAGTGGTAATGCATGCGGCGGTGCGTACTCCCGATGTCGCTCTGTTTTGCGCGGCGGCACCCCGGGGGGTGGCGGGCGTTCCGCGCCGCGTACCCGCCGTCAGGAAACGCTGGCGGCGGGTACGCGGCACCCGGTCAAGAACGTTGTTGGCGACTACATGTAATCCTTTGGATCGCCCGAGCGGGTGGGGTGTTCAATCACCTTCTTGAACTGTTCGCTCATCGGCAGATTGAGGTTCACGCCCTTCGGCGGGATCGGATGGAGGAACCATTTGTCGTAAATCTTATTGATGTCGCCGTTCTTGTAGGTCTTGGTCATCGCGTTGTCGACCAGCTTCTGGAAGGCGGGATCGTCGCGACGCAGCATGATGCCGTAGGGCTCCACCGACAGCGCCTCGGACGTGATGGCGTAGTTCTGCGGGTTCTTGGAGCTGGCGGCCAGGCCATAGAGCAGAATGTCGTCCATGGCAAAGGCCACGGCGCGACCCGACTCGACCATCAGGAATGCCTCGGCGTGATCCTTGGCGGCGAGCACATTCATACCGAGATTGCGCTCGTTATTGAGCTGAGTGACGAGTTTGTGGTTGGTGGTGCCGGCGGTCGAGACGATGGTCTTGCCCTTCATGTCCGCGAGCGACTTGATGTTGGACGACTTCTTGGCGAGCAGGCGCGTGGCCGTAACAAAATGGGTGATGGTGAACGACACCTGCTTCTCGCGCTCAAGATTATTGGTGGTCGAGCCGCATTCAAGATCGATGGTGCCGTTGGCCATGAGCGGAATGCGCGTGGCCGAGGTCACGGGATTCAACACCATCTTGAGGCCCGGCATCTTGAGCTCGGTCTTGACCGCCTCTACGACGCGCATGCACAACTCGAGCGCGTAACCGATCGCCTGTTGCCGATCGTCGAGATAGGAAAAAGGAATCGACGCGTCACGATGCCCGATCGTGATGGTGCCGGTTTCCTTGATCTTCTTGAGGGTGCCGGTGAGGTCGGCGCCCTGCGCCGGCGCGCTCGCGAGCGCCGCAGCAAGCGCTGCGCCGGCCAGATAACGAAGGGTAGTGATCATCTTGTTCTCCATCGGGTGGTTCGTAGTTGGGGCAGCCTCAAGGGTGGCTTGCCGCTGTCATAGTCTGGTACTTACCCAGGTGAGTCAACCCGGCGCACGGCGCAAAGAAAACGCCCCGTCCGCAGATATCCGATCCGGGACCAATTTTGCAGGACAGGCTGGCGACCAAGGACTTGATGCACGGGTAATCGCGCGCCTGTTGGTTGGCAATCGAGGTCAGCCCGGCCGCGGCATGGTCGACATTTTCCGTAGGTTCGGCGGGGGCATTACCGGGCGTCCACCTGCCGTTGGTGAGATCGGCGCGCTAGATATTCTCGCGGAAGAGGAACCTGCCGCGCCTGTCCCTTGAGGCGCGCCACCTTTGCTTCGAGCTCCTTCTTGGCGACACGCACGCCAACACTCCAACCAAGACAATCTCCAAAAGGGGGCGCGTGCAGGTTTTCGTCACTCACTGGCCCGGCGCCTCGGGAACACAACGGGCCGATGGGCAGGACGCGCATCGGCCGTTTGTTTCTTTCCGGGTACCGGCCGAGCCACGGCTGGATCCACGCGTAACCGCGCCTCTGGAAATCGGCGAGCGCCGCGATACCGACTGTCGCGTAGCCGACACGATGACGGCAACCATCTCGTTGTCCCCGCCCGGTTTCATCTTCACGATGCGCGTCCTCGCGGTGATGTGGGTCTGAGACGTCGCAGCGGCGCGTCACTTCTTAAGTTTATCTTAAGGTATGCGGGGGTCGCCGTCGCGCCAATCTTCCGTGTTTGCTTGACGCGCATTTGTCTGTCACAGTCGAGGGGATCGACGCCACACGCCGGCAGCTGCTCTTCACGGAAGCCCAGTGCCAAAGGGGGGCGCGTTGCGCGATTCCAAAAAACAATCACTATGGAGGAGTTACATGCGTTTCAGCACAGCAATCGTTGTCAGTTCCCTGCTATTCGCGTTCGCCGGATCTGTCCAGGCGGATGGCGATCGTGACGGCCACCATGGCCGCGGCAACAAGGAGTGCCCGGTGGGGCTGGTGAGTGGCCTGACTCTCGACCAGGAGTTTGGCCCGGGCGTCGGTGCACTGACCAAGTGCAATGACGTACGGCACAACGTCAAGGTGGTCTTCCAGCTCAACGCGGGTCAAGTGGAGACAGCCCCCGCCAATTGCTACGGGCTCGGCAACATCTCGAACGTCATCGACGACTACGAAATCACGCATGGTATGGTGCGCGGGCGCGATTACCAGATCGCTGCGATTGTGCACAGCGCCGGCGGCGTCATGGTAGTGAAGGACGGCGTGAACGGTCATGCCAATTTGTGCCAGTCGCAGGTGGAGGCGCTGATTGCCAAGGGCGTGAAGTTCTATTTCTGCCAGAACACCACGCGCGGTTATTTGAAGAATGGCAGGTTGACCGCAGGCATGGTCAAGGAGCAGGTCATCGATGGCGTGGAGTACGTGACGGCCGGTCTTGGGGCCATCGCGGATTTCCAGGCCACGGGCTGGAAGTACGTGCAGCCGTAAGCAGCACTGCAGGCTGAGTAGCCGGGCCCGGGTGGCGATCGCGCCATCCGGGCCTTGTTTTTTTGGGATAAACCGGTTTTCGGCCGCCTTGTGGCGGGACTCTTCTTTGTGCGGCCGGTCTGTCATCACGACTTGTTTCACTTACTACGCGTGCCTTGCCTTCCATTGATTGTTTCGGGTTGTTATTGGGCGGCTTGGATGTTGCGCCTGTGATGCGTTCCCGCGTGTTAACCGGAATGCCCGCTGGACGCCCGTTAAGGTTTCTGGGATAACCTAGTTGTTCGCTTGGTCGGTCGGATGCCCGCGGAGGCGGCGATGAAACACGAGGAGACGATGCTGATCCTGCAAGCGATGCACTTTGCCGCGGACAAGCACCGCCATCAGCGACGCAAGGACGCCGAGGCCTCGCCCTACATCAATCACCCGATTGCGGTGGCGGAGACCCTGTGCGCCGTTGGCCTCGTGCACGATCCGGTCACGCTTATTGCCGGCATCCTGCACGACACCATCGAGGACACCGAGACGACCGGCGCGGAGCTCGAGCTGCGCTTCGGCCACGAAATCCGAACAGTGGTGGAAGAGGTGACCGACGACAAGTCGCTACCGCCGGCAATGCGCAAGCAGCTCCAGATCGAGCACGCCAGTCACGCATCCGAGCGCGCCCGCCTGGTGAAGCTCGCCGACAAGATTTGCAACCTGCGCGATATCGTGCATGCGCCACCGGCCGGCTGGTCGGTCGAGCGTCGCCGGCGCTATATCAATTGGGCGCTCGCCGTGGTGAACGAGATTCGCGGCACCAATGCCGACCTCGAATCGCGCTTTGACGAGCTGTACGCCGAGGCCGACGAGTACCTTGCGCGCGCGCCGGCGATCTAGCCGGATTTCCCCGCCCGCGTAATGCGGAAGCACTGGTGGATCTTCGGGTTGCGCTCGAAGTCCTTCGGCAGGGTCTTGCGCGTAATGTCCTGTACCGCGAGTCCGGTCAGCGCTCCCGTGTCGATGCGAAAACGCCGGTAGTTGGTCGAGAAGATCAGCACGCCGTCCGCCTCCAGCAGCGCCGCCGCGTCGCGGATGAGCGCCACATGATCGCGCTGCACGTCGAGCGTTTCGACCATGCGCTTTGAGCGCGAGAAGGTCGGCGGGTCGAGGAAGATCACGCCAAAGCGCGGGCCCCGATATCCACCACCCAGCGCAACACGTCTGCCTGCACGAGCTGGTGGGCGGAAGCCTTGAGCCCGTTCAGCTCGAGATTGCGCCGCGCCCAGTCGAGATAGGTGTTGGACATGTCGACGCTGGTGGTCGAGGCCGCGCCGGAAAGGCCGGCGTGAACGGTGGCGCTCGCCGTGTAGCAGAACAGATTCAGGAAGCGCTTGCCGCGCGCGAGCTCACCCACCATGGCACGCGTCGTGCGGTGATCGAGGAACAGACCGGTATCGAGGTAATCGGTAAAATTCACCAGCAGCCGGCACGGGCCTTCGCGGACCTCATGGAAGACGCCGGTTTCGGCGAGCTTCTCGTATTGCGTGCCGCCCGCCTGGCGCCGGCGCTGCTTGAAGAACATCTGTTCCGGCGGGATCTCCAGCACCAGGGGAATCACCGCCAGCGCATGGCGCAGCCGCTGGCGGGCCTTGTCGGGATCAACCGTGTCCGGTGCCTCGTATTCCTGTACATGCACATATCTGCGGTCGCTGTCGTAGACGTCGACGGCGAGGTTGTACTCGTGCAGGTCAGCGTCGTAGAGCCGGTAACAGGAAATGTCCTGACGCCGGGCCCAGCGCCCGAGATGCTGCAGGTTCTTGCGCAAGCGGTTGGCAAACATCTCGGCACTGCTGCCGGGACGGATTTCAAATGGGCGTCCGCTCGGTTCGCGCACGACCCACTCCTCGCTGATTTCGAAGTGCAGCAGCCGGCACTCGATGCTGCCGTTGAACAGGGTGTGATAGCGCCTGGCGCGCAGTCCCATGTTTCGGCCGAGTCCCGGATCGGCTGCGGTCAGCACCGCGGCGCGCCAGCCCTGGAAATGCTGCTTGAGCTGTTCGCCAAGCTCGCGATAGAGCGCCGGCAATTCGGCCGATTCGCCGAGCCGCTCGCCGTACGGCGGATTGACCACGACCAGCCCGGTCGCCGTAGTCTCCGGCTCGCACTGCGCCAGCGTGCGTTGCTCGAAGTGAATGTGTTCCTCGAGACCGGCGCGCTCGGCGTTGGCACGCGCCGTGCGGATGGCGCGCGCGTCCTGATCGTAACCGCGGATCGCCGGGAGTGCCGCCAGTCCGCCGTCACGTCGCGCCCGCGCCTCGGCGAGCAGCCCCTGCCAGACCGACGCATCATGGCCAAGCCAGTACAGGAATCCGAAGTAGTCGCGCATCAGCCCCGGGGCGATGTTTCCGGCCATGAGTGCACCCTCGATTAGCAGCGTGCCCGAACCGCACATGAGATCGATCAACGCGCCGCCACTGCGTGCAATGGCCGGCCACTCGGCCCGCAGCAGGATCGCCGCGGCCAGGTTCTCCTTGAGCGGTGCCTCGCCGGACTCGGTGCGGTAGCCGCGCCGGTGCAGGCTTTCGCCGGACAGATCGATGCTGACGGATGCCTCGCCACGGTGGAGGTAGACATTTACCCGCAGGTCCGGCCGCTCCGCGTCGATCGAGGGCCGCTCGCCCGAGCGTTCACGCATTTGATCGACGATCGCGTCCTTTGCCTTGAGCGCGCCGAAGTGGGTGTGCGTGACACCCGGCGCACTGCCTGAGCAGTCGACCGCGAGCGTGCCGTCGGCACGCAGATGCCGGCTCCACTCGATCGCCCGCGCGCCGGCGTAGAGCGCCTCGGCGCTCCCTACCGGAAAGCGCGCGATCGACAGCAGGATGCGGCTCGCGAGCCGCGACCACAGGCAGGCGCGATAGCCGGTGACGAGTTCACCCGCGAACGCCACGCCGGCGCGCGTTTCGCGCACGTTGGCGGCACCGAGCGCGCGCAGCTCGTCGGCGAGCAGCGACTCGAGGCCTTTGGGGCAGGGGGCGAAGAATTCCAGTACGGCAGACATCCCGCCGGCATGGTACTACGACTGCGGGGACGCAGGTGGTGGGGAAGCACTGGAAGCAGCTGCCGACGCGAAGGCGCGCCTGGCGTCAGCCGCGCGGATCGGCGGGTGCGGCGGTGAGTGTCGAGAGTTTGCGTTCCGCGCGCAGCAGCCAGTCGCGAATACGGGCGGTGTCGCCGTATTTGCTCTGGCGGCCCCAGGAATTGAGCAGCACGATGACGAGCGGGCGCTCGCCCACTTTGGTTTGCACCAGCAGGCAGTAGCCGGCGTCCGAGGTGTAACCGGTCTTGCCCACATCGATATTCCAGCTCGCGCTGCGTGCGAGGCGATTGGCGTTCGGAAAAGTGAGCGTGCGGCCACCGCGCAGATCGGTGAGCTGGTAACTGTCATATGTCGAAAGGCGGCGGATGTTGGGATAGTCGGATGCCGCCAACGCCATGCGCACCAGGTCGCGGGCCGTCGAAATGTTGCGGCTGTCCAGACCACTGGCGTCCGCAAAGCGCGTTTCCGCCATGCCGAGCGTGCGGGCCTTTGCATTCATGGCTTCAATGAATGCCGGCGTGCCGCCCGGATAGGTGCGCGCCAGCGCGGCGGCCGCGCGATTGTCCGAGGCGATCAGTGCGGAGGCCAACAGGTCGTGACGGGTGTAGGCGTTACCGACCGCGAGCTTGGAGCGCGATCCACGCAGACGGTCGCGGTCGGCATCGTCAATCAGGATCACTTCATCGAGCCGCTGGCGCGCATCGAGCACAACCATGGCGGTCATGAGCTTGGTGAGCGAGGCGATAGGCCGGTGGCGGTCGGCGCGCTGTTCGTAAATTACCTCGCCCTCGCGCGCATCGAACACGAGCGCCACCTCGGAGTTGAGCGGCAGCCGCTGGGGTGTGGCGAAGCGGCGGATATCGGCGGCACGGACCGCCGGGACAGTGGCTTCGACGGGGGCTGGCGCGGCGACAGCCTCCGCCTCCTTGTTCGTGAACAGATAGACCGGCACGGACAGGACGAGGCCGAGCGCGCTGAGCGACACCAGCCAGGCGAGCGCACGATGAAGGCGTGCGTGCCGCATCGGCGGTGCGTCGACTGGCCGGAATTGTCCGAACTCCTCCATCTTCCCTGTTCTCTTCTCCGGGTGGTCCGGGTGCCTGGTCGGGCAGGCCGGATTCTAGGGGTAATGCTAGCAGAGCTCAAACGCCGCCGACGTGGTTGTCACGCAGCTGGACGAGCGGGCATTATCGCCCAAAGCCCGAGGAGGGACCGTGAAGCATCCAAGCGAAATCTACGTCAGCACCGACATCGAGGCCGACGGCCCGATTCCCGGGCCGTACTCGATGCTAAGCATCGCATCCGCCGCCTATCTCCCCGACAAGACCCAGGTGGCGACCTTCAGCGCCAATCTCGATACCCTGCCCGCCGCCACCGCGCACCCCGATACCGTGAAGTGGTGGGAGCAGTTTCCCGACGCCTGGGCCGCCTGTCGGCGCGACACCCGCCCGCCGCCCGAGGTGATGGCCGACTACGTCGTCTGGCTCAAGGGACTTGGCGGCCGACCGGTATTCGTCGGCTGGCCCGCGTCGTGGGACTTCATGTGGGTGTACTGGTACCTGGTGCGTTTCACCGGCGAGCGGCCGTTTCGCGAAAACGCCATCGACGTGCGCTCCTATGCCATGGGCATGCGCCGTACGAGCTTCCACCAGACGACACGCACTTACCTGCCGAAGCGCTGGTTCGACGAGGGGCTTCCGCACACGCATGTGGCGCTCGATGATGCGCTCGAGCAGGGCGCGGTGTTCTGCAACATGCTGAAGGAGAATCTCCCCGACCCGCCAGCCGGCGGGAGCGCTCCCTAGGCGTAGGCCTCTTCGCGAAAACGCGCCTGGATCGCCTCGACCTTCTCGCGCTGGTTCACTATCGCCTCCACGCAATCCCGATCGAGCTTGATGTCGGCGAGCCGAAGCATGGCCTCGAACGCCGCCTCATTGCTCCAGGCGCGCTTATAGGGCCGCGCGCTGGTGAGCGCATCAAACACGTCCGCGACCGCGATGATGCGCGCCTCGATCGGAATGGCGTCGCCCTTCAGGCCCTGCGGATAGCCACTGCCATCGATGGCCTCGTGGTGCGACTGGACGATGTTGCGCAGCAACTCGAGGCGCGGCAGTTCGCCGAGCCCGAAGTCGGCCAGCATCTCGTCGACGATCTGCCGGCCCTTCAGCGTGTGCTTCTGCATCTGCTCGCGCTCCTGCTTGTCCAGCATTGCTGCCTTCAGCAGGATGCGGTCGGGGATGGCGATCTTGCCGACGTCGTGTAGCGGCGCGAACAGAAAGACGTGCTCGATGTACTCGTCCGACAACTGGTGCTTGTCCGCCAGCCCGCGCGCGATCAGTTGCGCATAATGCGCCATGCGATCGAGGTGGGCGCCGGTCTCGTAATCACGATGGTGCGTGATGCTGCGCGCGCTCTTGATGGCGCCCAGCAGTGTCTGGATGTGACTGATCTCGCTGATGATGACGAGCGAGACCAGATGACCGAATACATCGAGGATATGCAGGGCTTCGGGCGTGAACGGTTCTTCCTTGAGTGAGTTGAAGAACACGAAACCGAAGAATGCCCCATCGAGATACATCGGCAGGGTGTAGCTCGCGCGGTAGCCGTGCGCGCCGATGCGCCGCGCGTGCTCGGCCGGCACGTCGGCGAAGATGCTCAAGTCCTGGACTACCCGGGGCCGCCCGCTGCGCAGGATGGCTTGCAGCGATTCCGAGCTTGCGAGCCTTGCCTCGTAGCG